>NZ_JAGKRH010000315.1:60346-71017 GCF_017939245.1 Aeromonas sp. PrichA-15
TGAGGCGGCGCACGAGCGCTGCGAGGTGAGCTTCAACGGCAATCGCCTGTTGATCCAGCGTGGCCAGGTCGTAGGCTCTGCCCGTTCCCTTGGGGAGGCCTGTGGCATCTCCGAAGACAGTGCCCGCCGATCCCTGGATGCTTTCGAGCAGGAGGGGATGATCAGCCGCTCCAGCAAGCAGGGTACCCGTGGTTATACCCTGGTCACCCTGCTCAACTATGACCCTTACCAGCGCGGAGTTTCAGAACACATTGGCGCGGAGTTAGGCGCGGAGTTGCAACCCGCATCAAAGCAGGGGACGGAGGGGGTATCGCAATCTGATGGCGCGGAGTTAGGCGCGGAGTATCACGCCGAAGATCTAAACAAGATAAACAATAAAACAAACAAAGATCTTAAAGACTCTTCGTCGCAACTCGCTGACGCGACTTTCGACCAGCAGGGGGAGGGAACTGCCATCGAGGGGGTTGCCGCTCCCGAACCCAAGGTCCGGGTGATTCCCGAGGCTGCCATCCAAACCCCGAGCGGCAAGGCGTGGGGAACCGGTGATGACCTGATGACCGCGCAGTGGATGTTCCGGCGGGTGCAGTTGATCACCCCGACCGCCATTGAGCCGAACTGGGCGCAGTGGGCTAACGTGATCCGGCTGATGCGCGAGCTGGACCAGCGTAGCCACCGCGATATCTGCGAGCTGTATGACTGGGTGAGCCGGGATGCGTTCTGGTGTGCCAACGTGCTGTCGCCGCAGAAGCTGCGCCAGAAGTGGGACCAGCTGCAGGCCAAGCGCGGTAATCCATCTGGCGGCCACCAGCGCCCCCTGTCCAATCTGGCGCAAGCCCAACAGCAGGCCCAGGCCCTGCGAGCCGCGGGGGTCGATTATGACGACAACACTCCCCTCTAACGTGACCAGCCTGCCCGTGAATCAGGCCACTTTGCAGGTGAGCACCGGCATGTCGATGTTCCTGGCCGACGAGCTGCTGCCGTTGATGGCCGGATGCTGGCCCGCCAGTGCCAGCCAGTTGGATGCCAATGCCCGCGGCGTGGCCATGGCCTGGGGTGTTCAACTGCGCGGGTTCACCGCCCAGCAGATCCGCGAGGCAGTGTTAGAGCTGGCCGATGACGCTGGCCGCCAGTTCGCCCCGCGCCCGGCCGAGGTCAAGGCCACCATCCTGCAGCGCAATCCGGTACCGAAGTCTGCCCCTGTGGGCCGCCAGGTCTCTTTGCGAGCCTGCGAGATGCAGGCGGAGGCCCGTGTCTATGTGCGTGATCGCGAGGTGACCGATGAGGCGGTTCAGGTCGAATTGCTGCAGGTGCAGGCCGAACTGCGCCGCGAGGGTGTGACGATTACCGGGAGGATGGGGTGATGGCTGTGACGTTCAGTGAGGCTTGTGAGCGGGACATTCGCCGCGCCCGGTATGTGCGGGTGGCGGTGTACCCGGAGGTGAAGGACTGGTTGCCGGTGCAGGTGCGCCTTGAGGTGTCGGATTGCCCGCGGCAACTGGGGTTCACCTCGAAGGCCCACCGGGCCGGGCACTACCTGGTACAGGGTGCCGAACTGGCTGAGGTGATGAAGGCGGTGAACGCCCTGCGCGGCCAGCAACAGCGGCCCGCCACGCTGGAGATGATCCCATGCGCGATTTCATGAGGGGCACCCTGATGGTGGTGCTGGTGGGGTTAGCGGTGTATCTGGCCGCGAATGTGTCGATGGGGGTGAGGTGATGGAACTGATGATGCGGGGGGCAACCCCTTTGACGATGACCAGCGTGGAGATCGCCGAGCTGACCGGAAAGCGCCACGACAACGTGATGGCCGATATCCGCAAGATGCTGGTGGAAATTCAATCTCCTGAGAAGTCAGGCGATTACCAGGATGGCCGTGGTCGCACCCAGCCGTGCCTGTTGCTGGACAAGGACGAGACCCTTTGTCTGGTGGCCGGTTACAGCGCCCAGTTGCGGATCCGGATTATTCGCCGCTGGCAGGAGCTGGAGCAGCAAGCCCACCAGCCCGCGATGATGATCCCCCAGACCCTGCCGGAGGCACTGCGCCTTGCTGCCGAGCTGGCCGAGCAGAAGATGGCGCTGGAACAGAAGGTGGCGATGGATGCCCCGGCGGTGGAGTTCGCCAAGCAGATCGCCAGTGTGGAGAAGGGGATCACCTTGTCGGCGTTCGCCAAGACGGTGGGCCTTGGCCCCAATACCCTGTTCACTCTGCTGAGGGAACGCAAGATCTTGATGAGTTGCCGCGGGGAGCGCTGGAACCTGCCGATGCAGGAGTATGTGGACCGCGGGCTGTTCGCGACCCGGGAGAGCTCGTTTGACAGCAACGGCGAGCGGCGCATCAGCTTCACCCCCCTGATCACCGGCAAGGGCCAGCAGTGGCTGGTGGAGCGACTGATCCGTGACGGCATCCTGCGTGGGGTGGCGGCATGAGTCACAACCTGGCCCTGTTGCCATCGGCTGAACGGCAGCGCATCGAGTTGATCAAGCAGGCGCACCTGCTGGTGTGGCGCCGTCGCCGCAACGAGATCGGGCGTGAGGTCGTGGTGGCCGCCATCGATGAGGTGGATGAAGAGCACCGTGAGTGGTTTCGCCAACAGTTGAATGCGATCAGGGGGCAAGCGTGAGCGCAGGTAACGCCGTGTTTGTCGAAGCGCTGGGGCTGGCCCTGGTACCGCTGGGCGACAGCCTGCCGGCGGTGAGGCGTCAACTGGCTGGCAAGCCGGTGCGCCTGGTGCGCGATCAGGGGGCTGACCTGCTGGTCCAGTTCCCTGAGCTGGTGTCGGCCCTGGCCTGCGCCGCAGTGGTCAATGTCGCCGGTGGGGAGCTGCTGACCGCCAATGCCACGGCTTGCGTGATAGCCGATGGCTGCATCGGGGAAACCGTCACCGCAGAAGTGGATGGGGTGCATCTGCCTTTGTGCTGGCATCACGACAACGAGCACCGCAATGGGCAGTTACCGATCCGCCTCGCTGATGTGGCCGGGTGGCTGGCGCAGCTTGTACTGCAGCGGGTTGCTGGCTGGTGTGGGGTGGCCGCTGCTGACTTGACTGCCCGGGATCTGTGCTGGTGGGCGACCGTCTACAAGGTGCTGCCTTCATTGCCGGATCCGCTGCTGCGCTCTGCCTGTCGCCTGGCACCCATCGAACCGGATCGGAAGTGGTCGCCCCGCGGTAACCGGGAGACCGATGCCCGCTATCGTGATCATCGCCTTGAGGTGGCAGAGCGCGATCCGCTGGCCGATCTGCGGGCTCGCATCAATGCCAAACCGGCTATTCGTCAGATCGACCCAGAACCCGCAGCCCTCCACCTTGGCAGGCCCAAGCGCCAGCGCTGGGAGTGTGCAGCCTACCTGGCCTTTGTCCGGCAGTTGCCCTGTGTGGTGACGGGCCAGCGCGAGGGCATCGAGGCACACCATGTCGTGGGTCATGGGATGAGTGTGATGGGCAGTAAGGCGCACGATCTGATGGTGTTCCCGCTCGCCCACCAGCCACACATGGAGTTGCACCGGATCGGGTGGAAGGCCTGGGAGGCCCAGCACGGATCGCAGTTGGAGCACGTTATCAACACATTGGAGCTGGCATGCTCCCTGGGAGTGTTCAATGCCCAAAGCTGATTCATGGACAGTGACCCTGCCATGGCCCCCTTCAACCAACCGGATCTGGCGCAATGTGGCCGTGAGCGGCAAGCCCAGAACGTTGCTGAGCCAGGAGGGGAGGGTTTATCGCAAGGCCGCGACCGATGCCTGCCTGGCTGCCAAGCTGGCCGGTAAGCAGATTCCCGATCGGCTGGCCCTGCGGCTGGTGGTGCAGGCCCCTGACCGGCGAGCCCGGGATCTGGATAACACGGTGAAGGCGGTGCAAGACGCCCTGACCCACGCCGGGGTGTGGCTGGACGATAGCCAGATCGACCGGTTGCTGGTGGAGCGTGGGCCGGTAGTGAAAGGGGGAATGGTGTCGGTAACTGTGGAGGTGATGAGTGCGCTTTGAATATGCAATTACCGTAGGGGATCCGCGTTCTGTGATGCTGCAGGCCTATCAGGCCCAGTCAACGGGGCGTTCTCATTTGACAAAGAGTGATGTGATGACGGCATTGGGAATGGTTCAGAAGCACAATGGTGCCGGCATGGCGTTGGTGATGGCGCGTTACTGCAAAGACCTGGGGGATGCCAAGAAGGCCCTGCTGGCTGTGCAGGCTGAGTGCACCAAGATTGCTCCCCGCTATGTGGGGGCCAACAAGGAACGTGGCCATGGCATGACCTTGCGCCGGGTGGCCGAGTTGGCCCTGGAACACTACTGCCGCACAGTGGACACACCGGGCGCGGCCTGTCACCCGCAGTTCTGCAGGGGGAGGGGAGTGATCCGCGACCTGGAACTGAGCCGCCTGCACGGTAAGGCGATCGATAAGGTCTGCCCACGCTGCGGCGGTACCGGGCTGCGCCCCATACCGGGTACCCAAATCAGGCGAGCCATTGAGCCGCTGGCCGGTGGACTGACCCGCGGCCAATGGGAGCGGGGCTGGTATCCGCTCTATCTGGCGGTACTGGCGTGGTGCCACCAGCAGGAGAGCGAGGTGGCGGCGTTCTACAAACGGGTGACGGCGGCTTGAGATGTTTCCTGTCCACAGCGGGCTTTGCCAAGGAAGAAAGGGTTTGGTTTAACTGCTTAACTACATGATAATAGAGCACATTGAGTTCAAAACCCATTAAAAAGCGAAACCCCGAGAGGGACATAAAGTCTGTCTCGGGGCTCTAGGTAGATTGTTGGTGGCGCTTAGCAATGGCTAGAGGGGCCGCTCCAACTGCTCTATAATAGGAATGTATTGTATTTATGGCTGAAAGTAAAGCTTTATACTCATATTTGAACAATGGAGACGGTATCGAAAGGAGCCTGTCTTCTGACCGTTTTGCGCCCTACCTCAAGAGCGCAGGCTACAACAGAGAGTACGCTTTTAACATATATCTATACAATGCAAGGCTAGCAAAGGCCTTCTTGTTTCCACTCCATATACTGGAGGTTACTTTCAGAAACAGGGTAAGCGATCTGTTCACTGAAGAGTTTGGTCCCAAATGGCACACATCCCTAGCCTTCACTAGTCTTCTTAACCCACAAAGCCTTGCAGCTTTGAATAAAGCACAAGAGAGAGCTAAATCACAAGCATTACAAGACGTTGTTGCTGAATTGTCCTTCGATTTTTGGTCCAATTTGTTTAGAGACGATTACGACCGCGACTTGTGGCAGACGAGGATGGTCAAACTGTTGCCTAATCAGTCCGTGTCCAGAAAAGAGCTCCAAGTGGCAGTAAGGGACATCAACCGATTCCGAAATCGAATTGCCCATCACGAGCCGATTCATAAACTCAACCTGACCGTTATCCACAGAGATATTCTATGTGTCTTAGGATGGTTTTCGGTAGAAACCACTGATTGGGTAAGGCATTACTCTACAGCGCTTGGCATACTCCGCACTGCACCATCTGCGAACGGTGAGAGCAAACCACATTTTGCCGATCGTGCTGATAATGATTTCACTGTCGCTCCTCAGATAACCCCACTATCTAAACTCCCATCATCCAGATTTGTTGTGTGCCATGACGAGGAGCAGTCATTGATTGCCGTCGTAGAGCGCCAACACATTGCAAACTACCTTCTATCAAAGGTAGAGGGGGCAGATTTGATGCTTGAGATGAGTGCTCATCACCTAGTCGATGTCATCAATGCGCTTGATCTTAAAGGGAACTGCATAGAATGTGGGGCAAATGAAAGTTTGATAAAGGCAGGGGATTTACTTAAGCGTAAAGTCGAATACATCCTGGTGAATGAGCTCGCTGCTCTTAGGGGTGTTATTGCAAAGGCACATAGGCGGTATTAGAAAGAATGGTAGAGCAAAGGCTATGGATAGCGTATTGAAGGCACCAGCTCTGAAGATGGCTGGTTGGGGACTACTTCACGGACATTTCTTCGACCTGTACGACGTCGCCGAAGTGCTTGAGATGCCCAGTAGTCAGGCGGGCCAGCTAATGTGCTACTTGCGCACGCTGCATAATGTGGAGCTGGTGGCCGAGGTTCGTGTTGGGCTTAAGGAACCGGGAAGGGCCAACAAACGGATTTTCATCAAGGTGCTCAGCATACACCCCGAAGCTCCACCAAGCCCCAAGAAGATGCAGTCGGTGCCAAAGTCGGTGTCTCTTCAGCAACAGTTGACCAAGCTGGTCAAACTCATGCCTTCACCGCGGGGAGCTCGCTGATGCAGGTGGTGTAGCGGGGGCTGAGCTGCTCACGCTTCATCATCCACTCCCTGGTGTCCCGGCCACGAGCCGCGAAGTAGACCTTTCCCCACCTTCCCTGATTGATCTGGTCAATCACCTTCATCAATGCCTCGCTTCGGGGATCTTGCTGCCGGTCAGCGAACAAGTCTCCCTGGTGCATGCTGGCCGGGCTGAAGTCAGCCAGCATGACGCCCCCCTTCATATAGCGGACATCATCCCGCCAGATACGGCGCAGCAGCGGTTCAACCAGAGCAAGTAGATCTCGGGTGTCTGAGGTGGCTGTCTGCAGCTTGGCCGATATCTGGTTGCTGTAGTAGGTCTCCCGCTCCGAGAAGGGGCTGCTCCTTATAAAGAGGGTGATGTGGCGGCACCGTTGCCCCTCTGCACGCAGCTTCTCGGCGGCCCGCTCCATGTAGCCGGCCAGCGCCTCCCGCATGGGGCCAAACGCGGTGATGCGTTCACCAAAACTCCGGCTGCAGATAATCTGCTGTTTGGCCTGGGCCAGGGGCTCCAGGTCGGCACAGGGGATCCCTCGCAGTTCCTGCACGGTGCGCTCGACGACGACGCCATACTGTCGGCGCAGGCTCTTTGGGTCGGCCGCTACCAGATCCGCCACGGTGTTGATGCCTTGTTTGTTGAGCTTGGCTGTCAGTTTGCGCCCTATCCCCCAGACTTCCTCGACCGGGGTGATGGCCATCAGCTTGGCGCGGCGCCCCTCATCGCGCAGATCCACTACACCGCCGGTGGCGGGCCACTTCTTGGCGGCGTAGTTCGCCAGCTTGGCTAGTGTCTTGGTCGGCGCAATGCCCACTCCGACTGTGAGACCGGTCCACTGTTGCACTCGCTCGCGGATCTGGCGGCCATAGGCCAGCAGGTCACCGGCCCAGCTTTCGCTGAGCTCGACGAACGCTTCATCAATGCTGTAGACCTCGACGGTTGGGGCCATGCTCTCCAGGGTGGTCATCACCCGGTTCGACAGGTCGCCGTAGAGGGCGTAGTTGGAGCTGAACCAGATGCCCCCCTGCTCTTCATAGAGCTCGCGGATCTGGAAGTAGGGCACCCCCATCTTGACCCCCAACCGTTTGGCCTCTGCCGATCTGGCGACGACACAGCCATCGTTGTTGGAGAGCACCACGATCGGCACCCCCTTGAGGTCGGGGCGAAACAGCCGCTCGCAAGAGGCGTAGAAGTTGTTCACGTCGACCAGGGCAATGGCGGTTGGCATGGCTACCCTCGCCGGGTTTTGTGCAGAACGAAGGTGACGACGCCGAAGATATCGAGCTCCTGCCCTTCTTGCAGAATGATGGGGGAGAAATCCGGGTTGGATGGTAGTAGCGCGGGTGGGTCGGACTGCAAGATTTTGACGGTGAACTCGCCATCCAGGCAGGCGAGTACGATGTCGCCGTGGCGAGCTGTGATGGCGCGGTCGATGATCAACATGTCGCCGTCATTGATGCCTTCCCCGATCATGCTGTGGCCGCTGGCTCGCACATAGAAGGTGGCTGCCGGGTGGGAGACGCAATGTTGGTTGAGGTCGATGGTCTGTTCCACATAGTCCTGAGCCGGGGAGGGAAACCCACAGGCGGCAGGGGTGAGGAACAGAGGGAGCTCTATGATAGGTGCATCGGTTGCGTGGGGGATCATGATAATCATCACTGTATGAACATACAGTTATTTTATCCGAGGGATCCGGAAAGATCACTGGTCGGCGATCGGGTCTTGGCAGGGCGGGCTGTGCCGTGGCGAATTATGCTTGGCAGAGACTGACTTGGTGAGTTTGAGCTCTCATACGAAGGAGGGGCTGTGCATGTGCATCAACTACATCCCGACCACCAAGGCGGTGCTGGTGGAATACTTCGGGGTTGATGACCCTGGGTACGACTGGAAGGAGGAGGTGTGGCAGGACTACCAGGCCCCGATCCTGATCCAGCGAGATGGCCGGCGGCAGGCGCTGATCGCCAGTTATGGGATGGTGCCCTATCACTATTGCGAAAAATGGTGGTCAGGCATTAACCGCTAAGGAAGCAGCGTCAGTTATCACAATGGCAAAGAAGAATTACAAGTCCTTTATTGAAGGCATGAAGGGTAAGAATCCACCTGATCCTAGTCTGGCTTGATGCAGATAACTCCACTGCGGGGTTGCAGCAACAAAGAGCGTATACAGTGGGCGTTTGACAGTAACTAGCTAATTTGTGTAAATTGCGTCCTAATGATGGAAGACTGCACCCGAAAGGTTGCAGTCTTTTTTCTTTTCTGATTCCAAACCTCGGCTCTGCCGGGGTTTTTTCGTTTCTGGGGTGGATTCATGAATCAAGGACATGAGCAGATCGCTACCACTGTGGTCGGTGAAACTGCGAAATCTGCCCCTCCTGTAGCGGTGGTGAGTATGTCGTGGGCTGGTGTCTCTTTGAATGACTGGGTGCTGATCGCGACGCTTGTGTGGCTTTCGGTTCAGATCGGCTGGTTTATCTGGTCGAACATCATCAAGCCACGCGCCAAGCAGGTGGGGTAGGCATGACAAAAATGCGAATTGCCATAGCGGCGCTCACGCTCAGTGCTGCTGGCTTTGTGGGGATTCTGAATCGGGAGGGATGGGGGCCGGTGGCTTACCCCGACCCGGTACACGGGACCAAGCTGCCCACTATCGGATTTGGGAGCACCGAAGGGGTCAAGATGGGTGACACCATCACCCCAGTCGCCGCGGTGAACAGGAGCCTTCGAGAAGTGCGGGTTTTTGAGGATGCCCTCAAGGCCTGTATCAAAGTGCCACTCCACCAGTATGAGTTCGATGCCTATGTCGAGCTCTCCCACAATATCGGCCCCGGCGCCTTCTGCCGCTCCACCATCGTGAAGCGCCTGAACGCTGGAGACTACCCCGGGGCCTGCGAGGCGATCTTGCTATTCAAGCGTGCCGGCAATCAAGACTGCTCGGTACCGGGGAATCGGGTATGTCCCGGGCTCTGGAAAGACCGGCTGCGCCTCAATACGAAGTGCAAGGGGGAGTGATGGTGACAACTCCGCAGAGCAGGGCGTTGCCGTTCCTGGCCGGCACCCTGGTGATAGCCGCCCTGGCCGGTGGTGGGGTGGCGCTCTACTGGTCCGGCCAAGATGATGGGAAGGAAGGGGAGCGCAAGACCTGGCAGGCGAAGTGGGATGAAGAGGCGACCCGTCTGGCCACGGCAAGGACCAAGGCAGAGCTGGAGGCTCGGGAGGAAGAGCTGCGCCGCCAGGCAGAAATCGATGAGGTAAGAGAGCATGCACAAGAACAAATCGCCCAAGCACAAGCTGATGCCTATGCTGCTAGCCTTGAGTCTGGCCGGCTGCGCGAGCAAGCCCGCCGCCTGGCAGCCCGAGCAAGTCAGTGCGCCAGCAATCCCGGGGCTGCCCAAGGAGGCCCGGCAGCCGGACATCCTGCCATGGTGCTCGCCGACCTGCTCAGCCGGGCTGACGAAAGAGCGGGTGAGCTGGCAGCAGCGTATGACCGAGCTCGAGCGTCAGGACTAGCCTGCGAAAGAGCCTATCTCTCATTGACCCAACCCCGTTAACCCAACTACCGCAATACCCCACCCCCCGGTCAAAGGTACTCCCCCCAGCCCCCGTCCTCGACGGGTCGGACGGGGCGCGGTTTTTCACTACATATGAAACCCCAAGAAGTGAGGTTGTTGTTTTCATGTCAGAGCCATCAGACAAGGATCGCCCTGCGCCTGGCTGGCTGAAAAAATCCGACATGGCTGCAAGCCTGGGGATCTCGGTGCAAGCCTTTGATAAGTGGGGAGTTAAGCCAGTAAAAAAGATCGGGCGCAACGTTTACTTTGATGTGCGCTCGGTTGTGGATAACCGGATCGAGAACGCGATCCAAAAACACCAACCAACGGATCCTCAAGACATGGATGAGGATCAACTGGACTTCCAACGGTGGAGGCTCACCAAGGAGCAGGCCGACAAGGCCGAGCGCGAGAACCGGATCGCTGAGCGCCATCAGGTGCCGACCGAGTTTGCAACGTTCGCTTTGACGCGCATCGCCGCCAAGGTCAGCAGTCTGCTCGACACCGTTCCACTCACTATGCGCCGCCGTTATCCCGAATTGCAGACCAAGCACATCGAGGGGCTCCAGCGCGAACTGGTCATAGCCAGCAACGAGGCGGCCTCCCTGGGTGATCTGCTGCCGGAGTTACTGGATGAATATATCGACAGCACAAGTAAGTAGCCTGGCGGCTGCCGTCAACCTTGGGCTGTCAGCCCTGCTCAGGCCGCCGGTGCAGACCGCCGCCGAGTGGATGGATGACCATTACTACCTGCCGGTGGAGTCCTCCTATCAGGAGGGCCGCTGGAAGTCGCTGCCGTTCCAGGTGGCCATCATCAACGCGATGGCCAATGACGACATTCGAGAGGTCAATTTCGTCAAGTCGGC
>NZ_JAGKRH010000315.1:71272-72919 GCF_017939245.1 Aeromonas sp. PrichA-15
TAAAGACAACACGCTGGAGCTCAAGCGATTCGCCAACGGGCGAGGGTTAGAGATCCGGGGTGGTAAAGCGGCGGCAAACTACCGAGAAGCCTCTCCCGACTTCGGTATCTATGACGAGCTGGCCGCCTTCGATGCTGACATCGATCACGAAGGTTCGCCCACGTTCCTCGGTGACAAGCGGATGGAGGGCTCGACCCACCCCAAATCAATCCGTGGCTCTACCCCCAAGATCGCGGGGCAGTGCCAGATAGAGCGGGCGGCCAGCGAATCGCAGCACCTGATGCGTTATCACGTGAAGTGCCCACATTGCCATGCAGAGCAGTACCTCAAGTGGGGCGGCCCCGATGCCGAGTTCGGCATCAAGTGGGACGGTAACAACCACAACTCGGCGTTCTATCTGTGCGAGGCAAATGGCTGCGCCATTCGCCAGCATGAGATGGATTACGAGACGGTGGAACGCTGGATCTGCGAGCGCACCGGCATCTGGACGCGGGACTCCATCGACTGGTTCGACAGTGATGACCAACCGATCCCTCCTCCCGAGTCGGTGACCTTCCATATCTGGACGGCCTACAGCCCGCTGACGACATGGGTTCGGATTGTCTCTGACTTCCTCAAAGCGAAGGATGACCAGGGCAAGCTAAAGACATTCGTCAACACCACGCTGGGCGAGACCTGGGAAGAGGAGACCGGTGAGAAACTGGAGTGGGAGGCGCTTGCCGCCCGCCGCGAGGTATGGCCGCACCCCGTCCCTGATGGGGTGCTCTATATCACTGTCGGGGCTGATACCCAGGATGACCGTATCGAGTTCGAGATCACCGGCTGGGGCGTGGGGGAGGAGCAGTGGGTGATCGACTACCAGCGCCTGTACGGCAACCTCGGGCACACCGAGATCTGGGATCGACTGCACGAGCAGTTCTCGCGCCAGTTTATCAAGGCCAACGGTGAGGTGATGGATATCGGACTGGTGCTGATTGACTCGGGTGGTCACTACACCGATGAGGTCTATCAGTTCTGTCGCCGCAACCCGCGCAAATATATCCCTATCAAGGGGGCCTCGGTGATGGGCAAACCCATCATCACCTTCCCGCGCAAGAAGAACCGGCAGGGTGTTTACCTGTCGGAGGTCGGCACCGACACCGCCAAGGACGTGATCTACGCCCGCCTGGCCGATGTGCCTGCATCGCTATCCGGGCCGCTGCCTGGTTACCGGCACCACCCTGTCGCCGAGTGGGCAGATGAACACTATTTCAAGGGTCTGACCTGTGAGCGAAAGCGGCTGGAGTTTATCAAGGGCCGCCGCGTCTATCGCTGGGTTAACCCATCCGGCGCCCGCAACGAGCCCACTGACTGCGCGGGTTACTCACTGGCCGCCGTGCGCCTTGGCGTCCAGCACAAAGGCTGGCGCCTGGTCGCCCGGCATCAGCCAACCACTATCAACCACGCCGAGCCGGTATCCCGCCCGAAGCCAAGACCCACGGCAGCAGGCAACAGCTGGCTCGGCACAAACTCAGGAGGCTGGCTGTGAAGCTGAGCGATATCGACAGCATGATCGAGCTGTACCTGCAGGCCGAGCGCGATGTGCTGGCCGGCAAGCAGGTAACGTTCCAGGGCCGCACTGTGACCTCTGAAAACCTCAACGAGCTC
>NZ_JAGKRH010000315.1:72929-78207 GCF_017939245.1 Aeromonas sp. PrichA-15
CCCGTCAGCCCTATGCCGCCGCGAGGTTTACATGAGAGCCATAGATAAGTTGGTCGGGTTTATCTCCCCCGGCTGGGCAGCCAACCGGATGCGCGACCGCTTGCGAATGATGGCCTACGAGGCGGCAATGCCGTCCAGAACCCATCAGGCCAAGCGGGAACGGCGTGGCGCCAACGTGGCCACCCAGCAATCGGCGATCAGCTTGCGCGAGCAGGCCAGAGCCCTGGACGAAAACCATGACATTGTGATCGGCCTTCTCGACAAGATGGAGGAGCGGATTGTCGGCGGCAAAGGCATCCAGATCGAGCCGCAGCCTCGCTCGGTCGATGGACAGTTGCTGGATGACCTCGCCAAGGATATCCGCCGCCGCTGGGCTGCCTGGTCACTCAAACCGGAAACCACCGGCACCTACACCCGTCCCGCCATGGAGCGGCTGGCCTGTCGTACCTGGTTGCGCGATGGCGAGGTGTTTGGCCGCCGCCTGCTGGGCACCATCAAGGGCTATCAGCATCACTCGGATACACCCTTTTCGGTGGAGGTGCTGGAGCCTGACTTTGTGCCGTTCGAGATGAACAGCGTGGCGGATGGGGTCAGGCAGGGGATCAAGGTCGATGCCTGGCGCCGTCCGAAATCCTACTTTGTGATGTTCGATCACCCCGGCGAAATGCAGGGCTATCGCTACCGCACCAAGGAGGTTGAAGCCAGCGAGATGTATCACCTGGCCCTGCGCAAGCGGATCCATCAGCTGCGCGGCGTTACGCTGCTGCACGGTGTCATCACTCGCCTCGCTGACCTCAAGTCGGTGGAAGAGGCCGAGCGCGTAGCCGCCCGGATCAGCGCCTCGCTCGCCTTCTTCATCAAGAAGGAACACCCGGAGGGATACCAGGCGCCGCCAGATGGTTCGCCCGCGCAAGCGCAGCGAATGATCGACATCACGCCGGGCATGACCTTTGACGACCTGCGCCCCGGCGAGGATGTCGGGGTTATCCAGTCCAACCGGCCAAACACCGCTCTGAACGTCTGGCGATCGGGTCAGCTGCGCTCATCCTGTGCTGGCACCCGCAGCCAGTATTCGAGCGTGGCCCGCGACTATGACGGCACCTATTCCGCCCAGCGCCAGGAGCTGGTTGAGGGGTGGGAAGGCTTTGCCGTGCTGCAGGATGAGTTTGTGGCCAACTGGTCGCGCCCTGTTTATCGGGATTGGTTGCTGGCCGAAACCCTGCGCAGCAAAGACCCGCTCAAGCTGCCTCCCGAGCTGGATATGAAAACCCTGTTCGATGCCATCTATCTGGCGCCAGTCATGCCCTGGATTGACCCGGAGCGTGAGGCCAACGGCTGGAAGGCGGTGATCCGTGGCAGTGCTGGCACGGTGACCGAGTGGATCCGGGCTCGCAACAAGAACCCTGACGAGGTGCGCGATCAGCGCCTCTCCGAACTGGAATGGGAAAAGCAAAACAACATCATCGCCGACTCCAACCCGGCCAATGACCCAGGAGCACAACCCAGTGAAAAAGCACCACCTGACGGCGGCAATGCAGACCGCGCTGATGCCAGCGCGGGCAGCCGCCAGCGGAAACCCCGCAGCAGAACCTGAGCCCCAAAACGCCAAAAGCTGGTACTCCATCAGCGCCCTGTCTGGCGCCGTGCCCACGGTCGAGATCTACATCTATGACGTCATCGGGTATTGGGGGATCTCAGCCCAACAGTTCATCTCCGACTGCAAGGCTGCTGGGGTGTTCGATGCCAAGCAACTCAATATCCACATTCACAGCCCCGGCGGTGATGTGATGGACGGCTTTGCCATTTACAACACCCTGGCCCGCCTGAGCTGCAAAATCGACATCTGGAACGATGGTCTGGCGGCCAGCATGGCGTCGGTCATCCTCTGCCTGCCCAATGCCACTGTCCACATGCCGAGCAATGCCTGGGTGATGATCCATAAACCCTGGTCCGGAACGGTCGGGAACGCCGACGACCTGCGCGACATGGCGGACTGGCTGGATCGCAACGAGGCGCTGTTGCTCAACGCCTATGAGAAGAAAACCGGCAAGCCCCGTGAGGAGTTGGCCAATCTACTGTCGGCAGATACCTGGCTCGATGGCTCCCAGGCC
This sequence comes from Aeromonas sp. PrichA-15, assembly GCF_017939245.1. Taxonomy (NCBI): domain Bacteria; kingdom Pseudomonadati; phylum Pseudomonadota; class Gammaproteobacteria; order Aeromonadales; family Aeromonadaceae; genus Aeromonas; species Aeromonas sp. PrichA-15. The sequence continues at coordinate 75,041 of NZ_JAGKRH010000315.1, forward strand.
AAAGAGCTGGGGTTTGTCGATGTCCTGGAAGAGCCGATTTCGGCTGCCGCCTACGTGAACGAGAACAAAATGAACGACTTTACCAATATGCCTACTCAGGCCCGTGCGTTTTTTGGCGCTCGCGCCAGCGCGGGTCCGGCGCCTGAGCTGCCGTCTCCTGCCCCCACCCCGGCTACCCAACCGGCCCCGGACCAAGCCGCTGCCCTCGCTGCCTTCAGGCAGCAAGAGCAAGCCCGCCGCAACGAGATCCAGGATCTCTTTGCCCTCACCGGTGGCCGCTTCCCGGATCTGATGGCCGAGTGCCTGGGCGACATGGATGTGACCTCCGCCATGGCCAAAGAGAAAATCAAGGCAGCCATGGGCAAGCCGGCGGGTGATGCTGGCCCGACTGGCGCCGCGCCTCATATCCATCTGGGCAACGGCAACCTGGTCGGCGATTCGGTCCGTGCCTCCCTGATGGCCCGCTGCGGCTATGCCGACGCCGAGAGTGACAACCGTTACGGTGGTTACAGCCTGCGGGAGCTGGCCCGCGCCTCGTTGGAGGGGCGAGGCATTCAGACTGGCGGGCACTCGCCGCTGGCCTATGTCGGCATGGCCTTCACTCACACCAGTTCTGACTTCGGCAAGATCCTGCTGGCAGTGGCCAACAAATCGGTGCTGGAGGGCTGGGACAATGCCGAAGAGACCTTCGACAAGTGGACTCGCAAAGGCACGCTGACCGACTTCAAGGTGGCCAGCCGCATCGGTTTGAGCGACATCCCGAACCTGCGCCGTGTGCGCGAAGGGGCAGAGTACAAGCATGTCACTCTGGCTGATACCGGCGCCACCATTCAGTTGGCCACCTATGGCGAGCTGTTCTCCATCACCCGTCAGGCCATCATCAACGATGATCTCGACATGTTGACCCGCGTCCCCGGCCTGTTCGGTGCTGCTGCTCGTGGCACCATCGGTGACCTGGTGTATGCCTTGCTGACGGGCAACGTCAAGATGCCGGATGGTAAGTCGCTGTTCCATGCCGATCACAAAAACCTGCTGGCCGGTTCCGATGCGGCGATGGGGGTGCCTGGTTTGTCTGCGGGCAAGACCATGATGCGCGGCCAGAAAGCGGCAGGCGCTGACGGCAAGCCAGGGCGCAGTCTGAACATCCGCCCCGGTTACATCCTGACGCCACTGGAGCTGGAAGATAAGGCGTTGCAGCTTATCCGCAGCACCTCTGTTCCGGGGACGGATGCCAACTCGGGGATCGCCAACCCGATCAAGGATTTCGCCGAAGTGATCGGCGAGCCGCGCCTCTCCGATGCCAGCCCGTTGGAATGGTATCTCGCGGCCAAGGGTGGCGACACCATCGAGGTGGCTTACCTCGATGGCATGGACAAACCCTGGATCGAGCAGCAAGAAGGCTTCACCGTGGACGGCGTGACCACCAAAGTCCGCATCGACGCGGGCGTGTCCGCCCTGGACCACCGTGGCCTGCTCAAGTCCCAAGGCAAGTGATCTCATGGCCCGCCATTGGCGGGCCATCTCTGACAGCCTCAATACAGGAGTTATTCCATGGCTAAAAATTATGTCAGCACCGGCAGCCAACACACCTTCGTCGCTCCGGCGGGTGGGGTGACATCCGGCAAGCCCGTCAAGATCGGCGCCCTGACCGTTGTCCCCCTGGAGTCGGCAGCGGCGGGGGAGGAGTTCTCAGGTGCCCTCGGCGGCGTCTGGCTGCTGCCCTGCGACACCGCCCTGACGCTCGGCGCTGCCGTCAAATGGGACGGCGCCAAACTGGTGGCAGACACCACCAAAGACGCCGACGACTTCGGCAAACTGCTCAGCGGCGGTGCCTCCGGCTATGCCGAGGCACTGATCGTTCAATGACCGGTGCGACCGGTGGGCGTTGGCAACGTGCCGCCACTCGCTTGAACGCTGCTGTGGACGATGCCCTGGGGATCGATGTCATCATCGCTGGGGTGCCCTTGGTGGCGCTCTATGATGAAAACCCCGATGCCTTTGGGCAGGTGTTGACCACGTTGCGCGAGTTGTCCGTTTCATCGCCCCCGAAGGGGATGCGCTTCAAGTCGGGCGACAAGGTGGAGATCCCCAGCCTGTCGCTGGTCACTTCCGTGAGGGAGCCGCCTTTTACCCGGTCCGGTCAGCTCGTTATCCCCATCAAGTGAGGAAGCCATGCCCATCAAGCAAGACTTGGACAAGGCGCTGGCGAACCTGAATCTGCTGCCGACCAAGCTGGTGCCGAAGGCGAGCGCTCAGGCGGTCAACCGGGTGGCGGCTGGCGCGTCCAGTCGGGCTATCCGGTTGACCGCCAAGGATAGCCGGGTGCAGGTGCCCGCCAAGTTGCTGCGCCCCCGGGTGAAGATCTTCAAGGCGTCACAGCAGAAGCCATCAGCCACGATCAGGGTGCGCCGCCGCCCTATCCCCTTGATCAAGGTGGGGGCCGTCCAGCAGCGCCTGGTGCGCTATCGGCAGAGCGCCTTCACGGGGATTGGGGACATGCAGGTCGGTCGTCATCGTGTGCCTGGTGGCTTCATCGCTGACGGTGGCCAAGGCTTTGGCGAATACCGACGGGGCGGTGGCTATGCGGCCACCAAGCTCAAGAGCTGGCAGATCTTGCGCCGGGTCGGCAAAGGCCGTCATGCCCTGGAGGTGATGCGGATCCCGCTGGTGACCCCGATCACCGAGCACTATGAACGGGAATCAAAAGCTGGGATGGCCCGTGACATGCCCCGCGAAATGCAGCGGGCGCTGTTGCGTCAGCTTCAATTGACCTTCAAATGAGGATAGGATTCTGATCTTCACGCAAGGAGAGTTCATGATCATCCTGAAAATTGTGGTTGCCCTGGTGATGCTGGTATTGATCGCCATTGGCACCTTTCAGGGCGGCTGGCTGGGATTTGTCATCACAGTCGGCATGACCCTTATCCTCAATGGCATGTTCAACCGCTGGGATGCCAAACGGCAAACCCCATCACGATAACCCGCTTCGGCGGGTTTTTTATTGGACTCAATATGACAATCCGAACCGACATCCGGGCGGCCCTGGCCGAACGGGTGCGAACCTGTGTGCCCGATCTGCGTGAGGTTTACCCCTCCCGCCCGGTGGACGTCGCCGCCGAAGACCTGCCCCTGGCGTTCTGCTACTTCCTGGAAGGGGGCGATGGTGA
>NZ_JAGKRH010000315.1:78217-80752 GCF_017939245.1 Aeromonas sp. PrichA-15
ATGGATGGGAAGAGCGAGCAGGCCCTGCTGATGGTATCCCTCTATGTGGCCGAAACCAACCAGGCGGACGCCGATCTGGACGAGCTGGCTGAGAAGCTGGCGCCGCTGGCTGAGGACGCCCTCAGCGGGCTGCTGCTGGAAGGGCTGGCCTCGGCGGGCTGGCAATACGGGGCAGATGATCGGGGCACTGGCCTGGCTTCTCTAACCCTCAACTTTAACGCGACCTGGAGCAAACCCTGATGACTGATGCAACCAAGCCGGTGAAGGGCGCCGGTACTCAATTTTTCATGGCTGCCGCTGCTGGCAACGATAAGCCGGACCCCACCACCGGCAATGCGGTTATCCGTTTGGCTGATGTCAAAGAGCTGACGCCGCCCGAGATGAGCGCCGAAGAGATAGAAGATGCATATCTGGACGCGCCGGACCCGAAGTGGAAAGAGAAAACCGCCGGTCAAATCGACCCGGGTCAGCTCTCGATCACCCTGGCCTGGAAGCCTGCGGAAGCAACCCAGAAACAACTGGTGAACCTGCTTGCCCAAGCCCCTCGCTGGTTTTTCATCAAGTACCCCAATGGGGCGTGGGATGGCTTCTATGGTTTTGTCAGCAGCGTTGGCAAGGCAGTCCAGGCGAAAGAGACCATCACCCGTTCGGTAAAAATCTCCCTCTCTGGCCGTCAATCCCCGGCAGAGACTGACTGGAACCCCGCCGCATGACCGAGCCACACATTGATAGCCGCACCATCAAGCTGCGGACCCCCCGTGGCTTGGAGTCTGATGTCACCGTGCGGGCGCTGACGGCCCTGCAACTGTTCGACTACCAGACCTATCTGGCGGACGTCGAGTGGCCTGCCCAGCCCCCGGAAGGGGATGACAAGGCCGCCCATAAATACACCCTGCAGGTGCAGAGGGTGGTCTATGAGCTGAACGCCACCATGGCGGCGTTTGGCTTGCAGTACCTGCATCCGGCGGAATCTATCGAGGAAGTCAAAGCCAGGGTGATCCGTTCCTACCCCTTGCCAGATCACATCATGCGTCTGGCCCTGGCGGTCAAGGAGCTGAGCGGCCTGGCACAACCACCTGCCGCCGAGGAAGAGAAAACGGCGCAAGAGGGTGACGCAAAGGAGCCAGCCGACCCAAAAAAGGCTTAGCGGCTGAAAAGGCGTTCATCCTGAGCCTAGCCCGCCAGTTTGGTCGAGCAGACTGGCGGCGCTGGCTGAGCGAGTTTTCGGCTGCTGAGTACCTGGACTGGGTGGCTGATTTCTCAAAGCACCCGACCGATTATCGGATCCGCCAATACGAAACCGGCCAGATCTGCGCCCTCCTGCTGAATGTCCACCTCAAGGCCGAGCACTGGGTCAGCCCCTCCGAGTTTTACTACAACCGCCCCGCGCCCGTGGTGGTGGAGCAAAGCGACGAGGACATCGCCAGCCTGGCCGCCACCATCCCGGGAGTAGAGAGAACCTATGTCAACCCAGATAGCTGATCTGCGGGTGCTGCTGAGCGCCGATCTCTCGTCCTTGCCTGCCGATGTCCGCTCCGCTGCGAACGTGCTGAAAAGCTATGCTGCCGACGCCAAGAGTGCCGAAGACTCGACATTCAATTTTGGCCGCTCGTTCGGGGAAACCGCCGATCTGATCTCGCAGAGGTCCCAGGCCATCATCGGTGGTTTCAGCCTGATGCAGGGAGCCGTGCTCGGCGTGGTGGGCTCGGCGGTCGGCATGGCCTCGGCGGTCAGTTCGTTGGCCCAGCAGGGACGCGAACTGGAGCAGATGTCCAACAAGGCGGGGGTGACCGTCGAACGGATGCAGGAGCTGGCCTACGCCACCGAGCAATACAATGTCAGCGGCGATCAGTTGGCTGACATGCTCAAGGACGTGCAGGACAAGTTGGGCGACTTCTCGGCCACCGGCGGTGGCGAGTTTGCCGACTGGATGACCAACATCGCCCCCAAGGTGGGGCTGACCATCGAAAAACTGCAGCAGATGAGCGGCCCCGATGCCCTTATCGCGATGCAGGATGCGATGGACAAGACCAACGTTTCCGCCGCCGAGCAGGTGTTTTACCTAGAGTCCATCGCCAACGATGTCTCCACCCTGCAACCCCTGCTGCGCAATAACGGCGCCGAACTTCAACGTCTGACCGGGCACTATCGGAATCTCAACGCTGCGCTCTCCGAGACCGATATCAGTCAGCTAAAGGAGATGGATCAGCAGCTCCACGATGTGGGCCTGAAACTGCAAGGGTCGTTTGCCAAAGCGGTACTGGGGGCCTCGGAGCAGATCGACTGGCTGACTGACAAGGTGAGTTACGCGGTGGGCTACTGGGGGACGCTGTTCGACAGCTGGGCCGACAACCCCCGCACCATCGACGGCATGAGCCGTCGCCTCGGGAACCTGCGTGAAGAACTCAAGGATCTGGATGACCAGATCAAAGAGACGTCGGAGCAAAAGGCATTCGGCGGCGTCGGCTTGATCGATGCCATCTTGGGCGATACGGCGGGCCGTTCTGCCCTGCCTGAGCTCCAGCAGCGCCGCGC
>NZ_JAGKRH010000042.1:0-27953 GCF_017939245.1 Aeromonas sp. PrichA-15
CCTGTCGTTGGTGGAGACCGGCAAGCGATTGGGCCGCTGCCCACAGGAGTGGTTGAGGGCCGTGGTCAGGGCGTGCATCGAGAAGACAGATTATCCCATCCCGGCAGAACTGATGCCGTCAACCCCGTCCTGGTGAATAGATACGAGAGATCAAGGGATTTGACATCGATCTTGCCAACGCCCTGTGCCAGCAGATGGCCGTCAGGTGCGAACTGGTGGCCCAGGATTGGGACGGCATGATCCCCGCCCTGCTGTCGCGCAAGTACGACGCCATCATCGCCGCCATGTCGATCACCGACGAGCGGCGCAAGAAGGTCGACTTCACCGAGAAATATGCCCACATTCCCAACCGCTTCGTGGCGGCCAGGGGCACCGAACTGACGCTGACGCCGGAAGGGATGGCGGGCAAGCGCATCGGCGTGCAGCGGGCCACCACCCACGACAAGTACCTGACCGACAACTTCGGCTCCAGCGTCACCATAGTGCGTTACGGCAGTGCCGATGAAGCCTACCTCGACTTGAAGGCGGGACGGGTGCTGGCCCTGCTGGCCGACGCCTCGGCCATCGAACAGGGGTTGCTTGGCAAGGAAGGGGGCGACAAGTTCGACTATGTGGGGCCGGCCCTGACCGACCGTCAATGGTTTGGCGACGGCATGGGGATCGCGGTGCGCAAGGGGGATCAGGATCTAAGGGCCAAGCTGAACGACGCCATCAAGGCCCTGCGCGCCAACGGCAAGTATCAGGAGATCAACCGGAAGTACTTCAAGTACGATATCTATGGCGGTTGATGGGTAACAGTCGGAGGGAGCCTGCTCCCTCCTTTTTCATGCAGCAAGGAGAGACCCCATGTTGACCCTGATCGAGGGTGCGCAGATCCATAGTCCGGCCCCGCTCGGCCAGCAGGACCTGCTGGTGGCGGATGGCCGCATCGCCTGGATGGGCAAGGGACTGACGGTTCCGGCCGACTGGCCACTGACGCGGGTGGACGCTGGCGGCCGCTATCTGGTGCCCGGACTGGTGGACCCGCTCGCCCATATCACGGGAGGGGGCGGCGAGGGAGGCTTCGGCTTTCGCACGCCGGAGCTCTCGGCAAGGGAAGCTATGGCGGCGGGGGTCACCACGCTCGTGGCGGCGCTCGGCACCGACAGCCTGACCCGCAGCCCGGCCCAGGTGCTGGGGAAGGTGCGCGAGTTTCGCGCCGCCGGGGTGAGCGCCTTCATGTACACCGGCTCCTACCACCTGCCGGTCAAGACCCTCACCGGCACGGTAGAGTCGGACATCATGCTGATCCCCGAGGTGCTGGGGGTGGGGGAGGTGGCCATCAGCGATCACAGGTCCAGCGCCCCCACCCACGACGAGCTGGCGCGGCTGGCGAGCGAGGCGCGGGTGGCCGGGCTGTTGTCCGGCAAAAGTGGCGTCAGCTTCTTTCACCTGGGGGATGGCCGCGGGGCGCTGGCGCCCCTGCGGGCCCTGCGCGATGACACCGACATCCCGCTTCGCCAGCTCTACCCCACCCACTGCAACCGCAATCCCTGGCTCTTTGCCGAGGCCATCGAGTGGGGTCGGGCAGGTGGCTGGGTCGACCTCACCACGTCGAGCTTCCCGGATCTGCTGGATGACGGGGAGCGGCTCGCGGCCGACGCCCTGGTGGCGTTGCTGGCGGCGGGCGTGCCCGTGGATCGCATCAGCTTCAGCTCGGATGCCAACGCCAGTCTGCCGCGCTTTGACGGCGAGGGGCGGCTCATCGAGCTGCGCTGCGGCCAGATAGGGAGCCTGTGGCAGGAGGTGGTGGCGGCCTGCGGCAAGGGGGTGGCGCTGGAGACGGCACTGGCGGTAGTGACGGCCAATCCGGCCAGGGCGCTGGGGCTTGCGAGCAAGGGTACCCTGGGGGTAGGGCAGGATGCGGATCTGCTGCTGATCGATCCTGATACGTTCGCCATCGAGCGGGTGATGAGTGGGGGGCGGTGGCGCACCTGAATACCGGCGCTTGTCATCCAGCCCGCTCAGTTCATCAACAAAAAGCCCGGCAGCAGTGCCGGGCTTTGTCGTGCCATGGGGTTCAGATGGCGAGAAACCCCAGGATCAGAATGGGGCCGAGCAGGCTCAGGATAAAGCCGGAGACGATGGCCACCGGCACCACCTGGATGCCGCCGGATTTCTGGATGACAGGCAGGGTGAAGTCCAGCGCCGTCGCGCCGCCGTAGCCGATGGCGGCGCTGGGGTGGCGGCGCATCAGCACCGGGATGATGAGGATGGCGATAAGCTCGCGCCCCAGATCGTTGATGAAGGCGGCGGAGCCCAGCACCGGGCCCAGCTTGTCCGCTACCAGGATGCCGGAGAGCGAATACCAGCCAAAACTGGAGCTCATCGCGAGGCCATGGGCAAAGGGCATGCCGAGCAGCTGGGCGGCCAGCAGGCTGCCGAGCCAGCTGCTGAGGATGACGGTGAGCGCGATCTTCATGCCCCAGGGGTTGAGCAGGATCTGGCGCAGGCGCATGCCGGAGTTGCGCATCTGGATGCCGATGAGCAAGAGCAGCAGCATCAGGGCCCACTCGCTCAACTTGTCGATGGGCAGGGCGCGCAGGTCCACCACCAACCCCAGCAAGACGCCCCCCAGCACCACGAAACAGAGCTGGAGGGATTCCCACAACAGGTGCAGCTTGCTCGGCATCTTGCCGTCGCTGGCCTCGTGGGTGGGGGGGCTGCGTTTGTCCAGCCACCACAGGGCCAGCAGGTTGCAGAGGGTAATGGCGGCGAGCATCACCCCTGCCACCTTGAAGATCACTGCCAGGTTGCTGCCCAGGTTCTCCACATAGGCCAGTCCCAGCCCCATCAGGAACAGGATGAGGTAGACCATCTTGCCCAGGGACTGGTTGACCAGCTTGATCAGACGGGCGGAAGAGAGGGGAACCAGATAGCCGATCACGAGCGGCAGCAGGATCAGCAACACATTGAGCAACATCGGGGCCTCGATCACAAAACGTGGAAAAACGGCACCTTATCACGACTTGTTGCACCTGTGTCACGGATCTGTGCATCAGCATGGCCCATACGGGACTTTTTTATCATATTGTTGTGTTTTTTGATGACAGTCGGCTCTGTATGCAAACAGAGAAAGAGGGCCACATCACCTGAAAAATCAATTTCATCCCCATGAAATGACGAGAGAAGGGGAATCTGCCTGGATGAATAAAGTCCTTTTAGATGACATCTGGCGGATATGGTGAAATATGCTTGCTACCAGTGCGCTGCGGGTATAAAAGAGCGGTAGGGAAGGTGCGACAAAAAATGGATTTTATGCAGACAAAGTGCTGAAAAATACTCAGTAGGCCAATAAAAATACAGATAAAACACCAAATACCTCGGTTCTGTATTGTTTTTTCACTACCTCAATGATATTTTCGCTGAAGGTTGCCATCGGTTAACGTTTTGTTAAATGGACGGTGGTGGAGTCACGCCGAAGCGGCGTCTAGGGACAGACAAGGTTGTAATGGATGAGCGACGTTGCCGCACTGGAAGTTCGTGATCTGCACAAGTATTTTGGCACCCACGAAGTGCTCAAGGGCATCGATATGACGGCCCACAAGGGGGATGTGATCTCCCTCATCGGCTCCTCGGGTTCGGGGAAGTCGACCTTTCTACGCTGTATCAATCTGCTTGAAACCCCCTCATCGGGCAGCGTCTCCCTCCATGGGGAGTTGATCCGGATGAAAACCAGCCGTTCCGGCGAACGCCTGCCGGAAGACATGCGCCAGGTGGAGCGTATCCGCAGCCGGTTGGCCATGGTGTTTCAAAGTTTCAATCTCTGGTCCCACATGACCATCATGCAGAACATCATCGAGGTGCCCATCCAGGTACTCAAGGTGCCCCGTGCCGAGGCCATCGCCAAGGCGGAGCATCTGCTCAACCGGGTGGGGCTGTGGGAGCGTCGCGACTATTATCCCGGTCACCTCTCCGGCGGTCAGCAGCAGCGGGCCGCCATCGCCCGGGCGCTGGCGGTGGAGCCCGAGGTGATGCTGTTTGACGAGCCTACTTCGGCCCTCGACCCTGAACTGGTGGGGGAGGTCCTTGGCCTGATGCGCGAGCTGGCGGAAGAGGGGCGTACCATGATGGTGGTGACCCACGAGATGTCCTTCGCCCGCGACGTGTCGAACAAGGTGATGTTCCTGCACCAGGGGCGCGTGGAGGAGGAGGGCAATCCCAAGGAGATCTTCGCCCATCCCAAGTCGGAGCGATTCAAGCAATTCATCTCGTCCATCTATTGATGGACGGGATTCAATTTCAACCATCCGTACTTTCAACGATCGACGTGTTTATCAAGGAGAGATACATGAACAAGCTGATGCTGGCGACTGCCGTGATGACGGCCCTGTGTTCCGGTAGCCTGATGGCCAAGGAGTGGAAAGAGGTCCGGATCGGGGTGGAAGGGGCCTATCCCCCCTTCTCCTGGACCGAGCCGAGCGGCGAGGTGAAAGGCTTCGACATCGACATCGCCAACGCCCTGTGCGAAGAGATGAAGGTGAAGTGCACCCTGATCAAGCAGGACTGGGACGGCATCATTCCGGCGCTGCTGTCGCGCAAGTATGACGCCATCATCGCCACCATGGACATCACCGAAGAGCGCAAGAAGAAGGTGGACTTCACCCAGAAGTACCAGCACATCCCGGCGCGCTTCGCCGCCAAGAAAGGGACCGAGATCCAGCTTGACAAGGCCTTCATGGACGGCAAGACCATCGCCGTGCAGCGTGCCACCTCCATGGATACCTACATCACCGACAACTTCCCCAATGCCACCATCAAGCGCTACGGCACTGCGGATGAAGCCTACCTCGATCTGAAATCCGGCCGTGTCGACTACGTGATGGCCGACTCCGCCGCCATCAGCGACGGCCTGCTGAAGAAGGAAGGGGGCGATGCCTTCGAGTTCATCGGCCCGAAACTGACCGATCCCAAGTGGTTTGGCGAGGGTGCCGGCATCGCGGTGCGCAAGGCTGACAAGGATCTGAAAGAGAAATTCAATGCCGCCATCCTGGCCCTGCGTGCCAATGGCAAGTACAAGGAAATCAACGACAAGTACTTCGACTTCGACGTGTACGGCGAGTAAGCCGACGTCAGGCGAACAACGACAGGTTGATCCCGTCAGTAGTCATCGGGCCCGTTGCCTTCCGCTGGGAGTGACGGGCCCGATTGCGATGGAGCTGCATTGCATATGTTTGATTTGAAAGGATACGAAACCTCTCTGCTGGAGGGGGCCTGGATCACCCTGGAGGTGGCGCTTGCCTCCCTGCTGCTGGCCCTGGTGCTCGGCATGCTGGGGGCCCTGGCCAAGCTCTCTCCCTACAAGTGGGCACGCGGCATCGCGGCGGCCTACACCACCGTCATTCGCGGCATCCCGGATCTGGTGCTGATGATGCTGCTCTTCTTCGGTGGCCAGGTGCTCATCAACGGGATCTGCACCTGGGTCAACGAGGCCTACAACAACCACCTGCTGGCGAGCAACCCGAACCAGGAGTGGGTCTCCCTGCTGCCCGATTACATCGACATCAGCCCGTTTGCGGCCGGGGTCGCCACCATCGGCTTCATCTTCGGCGCCTACATGACCGAGACCTTCCGCGGCGCCATCCTGGCGGTGGACAAGGGGGAGCTCGAGGCGGCCCGTGCCTTCGGCATGCGGGCAAGCCAGGTCTTTGTGCGGATCCTCTTTCCCCAGATGATGCGCCACGCCCTGCCCGGGTTTGGCAACAACTGGCTGGTGCTGCTGAAAACCACGGCCCTGGTCTCCATCATCGGGCTCGATGACATGGTGCGAAAGGCATCGCTCGCGGCGGGCTCGACCCAGCAGCCTTTCACCTTCTACATGGCGGTGGCGCTGATCTTCCTGGTCTTCACCGCAGTCTCTACCTCGGCGCTCAAGTGGGCCGAGCGTCACTACGCCATCAAGACGAGGTAAGCCATGGATTTCTCGATCATTCTCAAGGAGTGGCCCACCTACTGGGAGGGGCTCTATACCACCATCTGGCTGGTGGCCGCCTCGCTCATGCTGGGGCTCATGCTGGCGGTGCCCATGGGCATACTGCGCAACAGCCGCAACTGGTTGATAAAGGGGCCAATCTGGGCCTATATCTACTTCTTCCGTGGCACCCCGCTTCTGGTGCAGCTCTTCATCATCTACTACGGTGCCGCCCAGTGGGAGTGGCTCAAGAACAGTGCGGCCTGGTCCCTCTTCTCGGAAGCCTGGTTCTGTGCCCTGCTGGCGTTCACTCTCAACACCGGTGCCTACACCGCCGAGATAGTGCGTGGCGCCGTGATGAACATGTCCAAGGGACAGATAGAAGCGGCAAGCGCCTTCGGCATGACCCGCTGGCAGACCCTCACCCGCATCATCCTGCCCAACTCGTTTCGCCGTGCGCTGCCGGCCTACAGCAACGAGGTGATCTTCATGCTGCAGGGGTCGGCGGTGGCGGGCATCATCACCATCGTCGATCTGACGGGGGCGGCGCGGATCATCAACTCCCGCTACTACAGCCCGTTCGAGGCGTTCCTGACCGCAGGTCTGCTCTACATGCTGCTCACCTTCGTCATCGTCTGGTTGTTCAAGAAGTGGGAAGCCCGCTGGCATGCCCACCTGCGCCCGCGCAGCGTCTGACTGCCAGCAGAGAAAAAGCCCGCAACTGCGGGCTTCTTTTATGGACCACGGGCAGGCTCAGCGCCCCAGGCACTCCCTGTCGAAGAAGGTGTTGACCCAGTGGGGGCGATAGACGGCGAGCAGGGTCATGGTCATGCCGTTGAGGAGCGCCTCGGGGAAGAGCAGCAGCGGCCAGATGGAGAGGTAGTCGGCGCTGATGGTGTGCCAGGAGTAGGTGCCGCTCACCCCCATCAGCAGGGCGCTGGCGATCACCTTGGCCGAAATGCTCAGCGCCCCCCCGAGAAATGCCGCCACGAACAGATAGACGAAGAGGTGGCGAGGCAGCCAGGCCCAGCTCCCCAGAAACAGTAGCCAGCTGGTGGCCACCGGCAGGGCGACGCCGATGAGGGCTTGCCAGCCAATGTCGGCTATGGGGATGACCCCGAAGTAAGCGAGGAGCAGCAGGGTGAGGCAGGGGGCGAGCAGGGCGAGGCGCCAGCCCAGCAGCAGGGTCAGGCTGGTGAGGCCGAGAAAGTGGATCTCGAGCCCCTCGTGCAACCCGGCCCGCAAGGTCCACAGCGGTACCAGCACGATGGCGCCGCCGAGGCAAAGATGCTGATAGAGCGGGTGGGCGCCAAGGGTGCGCAGCAGGGAGGCGTTCAGACTGAAGGCGAGCAGCACCAGCCAGAGCAGGAGGGCGGCGACTTGTCCTTCACTCATGAGCGGTTCCCCCGGATGCGGCTGTCGGTGATGGCGCCGTGGCGAATGCCGGCGCAATGAAAAGAGGCCGCCCTCTGCCGGGCGGCCTCCTGTCTCAATACTTCACGTTGGGGTGATACTTGCCAAGGATGCCCTGGACCCTGTCCATGGTCTCCTTGCTGGGGGGCTTGATGCCGACCAGATCGTAGGTATCTCCCAGCACGTCCCACTTGTGCTTGCCAAGTTCGTGGTAGGGCAGCAGCTCCACCTTCTCGACGCACTCTCCCAGCTCGGCGATGAACTGGCCGAGTCCTTCTGCGCTCTCGTCATCGTCGGACCAGGTGGGCACCACCACGTAGCGGATCCACATGGTCTGGCCGCGGGAGGCCAGGTAGCGGGCGAACTCCAGGGTGTACTTGTTGCTGACGTGGGTGAGGGGAATGTGCTTCTCGTCGTTGATCTGCTTGATGTCGAGCAGCACCAGATCGGTGTTGTCCAGCACCCGGTCGAGCAACTCGTCGTAGTGACGCACGAAACCGTTGGTGTCGAGGCAGGTGTGGATCCCCTGTGCCTTGCAGGCGGTGAACAGTTCGGCGATGAACTCCTGCTGCAGCATGGCCTCGCCGCCGGAGGCGGTCACGCCACCGCCGGAGGCATTCATGAAGTGGCGATAGCTGGTGAGATCCTTCATCAGCTCGGGCACGGTGACCTCGCGGCCGCCCTGGGTGTCCCAGGTGTCCCGGTTGTGACAATACTTGCAGCGCATCAGGCAGCCCTGCATGAACACGATGAAGCGGATGCCGGGGCCGTCGACGGTCCCGCAGGTCTCGACGGAGTGGATCCGGCCAATGATGTCGGTAGTGCCGGTGTCGCTGGCTTCAACGGTCGGGATCCGCTGCGTGCCGGGGGTGGCAGGTCCCTTGGATTCAACGGCGGGGATCCGGTTAATGACTGACATAGACGACTCCAATGGTGCGGACAAGGTTCGAGCGGTCGTTATTTTATGACAGAAAGCCCTATAAATCCTACCAGTTTAGCCCGCAGGGGTGGCACCCAGCAGGCTCTCCAGTGCCTTGACGGGGAGCGGCCGACTGGTGAGGAAGCCTTGATAATGCTGGCATCCCAAGGCCTTGAGCACGGCGAGCTGCTCCTCTTCCTCCACTCCTTCGGCGGTGACGGTGAAACGAAACACCCGGGCGAGATCCAGGATGGCCTTGACGATGGCCTTGTCCTGTTCGCTGTGGACCAGGGTCTGGATGAAGCTTCTGTCGAGCTTCACCTCGTCGGCGGGCAGATCCCGCAGATAGGCCAGGGAGGAGTAGCCCGTGCCGAAGTCGTCGATGGAGATGAGCAGGCCGAGGGCCTTGAGCTGGCGGATCCTGGCGATACTCTCCAGCCGGTTTTCCAGCACCACGGACTCGGTGATCTCCAGCAGCAGGCGCGATGGGGGCACCCCGGTGTCCCGCAGAATGTACTCCACCTGCTGCACGAAACCGGCGGTGTGGAACTGGCGGGCGCTGACGTTGACCGACAGATGGGGGATGGCGAGGCCGTTGTTGAGCCAGAAGCTGTACTGGGTGCAGGCGGTCTTCATCACCCAGTAGCCTATCTCCTGGATCAGGGTGGTCTCCTCGGCGATGGGGATGAACTCCCCGGGGGGCACCATGGTGCCGTCGGCCTTCTGCCAGCGCAGCAGCGCCTCTATGCCCGAGAGCGTGCCGTTGTCGACCCGGTATTGGGGCTGGTAGTGCAGCACCAGCTCGTTGTTGCGCAGGGCATCGCGCAGCTGGTTGTTGAGAGAAAGCTTGCTCTTCTCTTTTTCCGCCATGGCTTCACTGAAGAAGATATGGTTGCCCTGACCCGCGCGCTTGGCCATGTGGACGGCGGTATCGGCCTGCTGCATCAGGACAAGGTGATCCTTGTCGTCATCGCTGAACAGGCTGATCCCCACGGAGGCGCTGCAGTGCAGCTTGTGATCGCCGATGTCGAAGGGGGCACGGAAGATCCCCATCAGCTCCCGGGCAAAGTGCTCCGCCAGGATCTTGGCGGTGATATAGCCCTGGCCCAGCGCCGTGAAGAGCAGGGCAAATTCGTCACCCGAGGTGCGGGCGAGCACCAGGTTCTCCTGGGGCAGGGACTTGAGTCGCACCACCACGGCCTGGAGCAGCAGATCGCCGCAGGCGTGACCGAGGGAGTCGTTGATGGATTTGAAGTTGTCCAGATCCAGCAGCAGCAGGGCCCCCCACTGGCCACTCGAGGCCTGCAGGGTGCGCTGCATGATGTCGGTCAGGCTGCGCCTGTTGTAGAGATCGCACAGGTCGTCGTAGTAGGCGAGGCGCTCGATGTGGCGGGCGGTCTCTTTCTCCTGGGTGATGTCGTGGAAGCTGCAGACGAAGTGGCTGATCTCCTCCTCCTCGTCCTTGACCCCGCTCACCATGAGCCGCACCGGGAAGAGGTGTCCTTCCCTGTGCAGGCATTGTTCCTCCCCGAGCCAGTATCCCTGCCGGTTGACCGCCGCGATCACCTCCTCCTTGAGGGTGTCGCCATAGTAGGTGGGCCTCAGGGCGTCGATGTGCAGGCCCAGCATCTCCTCGCTGGCAAAGCCGGTGATGCGGCTGAAGGAGGCATTGACCTTGAGGATGATGCCCCCGTGATCCATCACCAGCAGGCTGTCGTGGGTGTTGAAGGCCACTTCGGCCAGGCGCAGGGCATCGTCATTGGCCAGGCGCTGCAACTCGCTGGCGGCCCGCTCGCGCTGTTCGTAGAGGACGTCCAGCAGGGGCGCGGGATCGGCCAGAGGGGTGGCGAGCAGCAGGGTGAGCTGCCCCAGGGGGAGACCTTTTGGCCCCGGGAAGGGGATACCGACATAGGCCTTGGCGTCGAGGGCCAGCAGCTGGCTGGACTGGGGATAGCGCAGGGCCAGATCTTCCACGTAGAGGCTCTGCCCGTGCTGGAAGATCTCCCGGCCCGGGCCGATGTCCATGGGCATGGGTTTGACGACGGCAAAGGCATCCCCCTCCACCACGCAGCGGGGAATGAGCCAGAGATCCTGACCGCGAGGCTGAAACTCGCCGATCCAGCCCCTGTGGGCACCGCTCAGGCCCATGGCCCAGCGCAGCAGGGCGCGGCAGTAATCGTTGCCGGTCAGGTTGGCAAGCCCGGGTGGGGGCGCGAGGTCCGGGGCGTCGGTCGCCACGGGGTCCGGCTGCCAGTGGCCGAGCAAGCGGGCGCAATGACGTACCAGTTGCAGGGTGTCATCGCTGATGAGGGTGCTCTCGGCATACTCCAGGCTGAGCACGCCGATGAGCTTCTCCTGCTCCAGCAAGGCGCCGTCCAGGCGGGAGCAGACATTGGCATCGGCCAGATAGTAGTGCTGGCTCAACATGGGCTGGTGGGCCGCCTCCGAGAAGCTCAGGGCGCCCCGGGCGCGCAGGGCCCGGATGTAGCGGCTGTCTCCGCGAATGGCACCGAGCGCGTCCACCCCCAGGGTGAACACCGGGGTCAGCTGCTCGCCGCCAAGGGCGCCATGGGCCTGGTAGTGCCAGAGGATCAGGCGATCGGCCCCCAGGCACTCCTTGAGGCTCTCCAGCATGGCGTCATACTGCTGTTGGCTGGCCATCTGGCTCAGGCGCGGCAGTTGCAGGGACAGGCTGGCGGCGCTCTCCTGGGACTGGGTCTGCAGGCAGATGAGCCAGAAGGCGTCCTGCTCGTGGGAGAGGGAAATGTGCCAGAGGAGGGCGTCAAAGCGCAGCACCAGCTTGCCCCCCTTGCCGCTGGCCAGCCGCTGCTCGATAGGCTGGCGCAGGGCGTCCGGCAATTGGGCCGGCCAGGCACTGCGGGGCTCGTCGAGCCAGTGGAGCGGCGTCTGCATCACATCGGTCAGGGCGACCAGCCGTTGACTACGGGTATCCAGGCGGAAAAACAGGGGCGCCTGGCTGGCGGTCGGAAGATGGCTGAGCGCGGTAGACGACATGAACTGACACTATCCTGTTGAGCAATTGTCGGAGGGCAAGAATACTGCAAATCCGTGGCAAACAAAATTTCATTGAATTCTAAATTAGATAAGTCTAATTTATTGGTCATTTCCTGTTGAGTGGAGTCTTGCAGATGAAACGGATCTTGATTGTGGGTGGTGTGGCCGGGGGGGCGTCCGCCGCCGCCCGTGCCCGCCGTTTGAGCGAAGAGGCGGAGATCGTGATGTTCGAGCGGGGCGAGTTCGTGAGCTTCGCCAACTGCGGTCTGCCTTATCACATCGGGGGGGATATCCCGGATCGGGATGCCCTGCTGCTGCAGACACCGCAAAGCTTCAAGCGCCGGTTCAACGTGGATGTGCGGGTGTTTCACGACGTCATCGAGATAGACAGGGCCGGCAAGAGCCTGCTGGTGCGCAACCTGCTCACCGGCGAAGAGCGGCGCGAAGCCTACGACGTGCTGCTGCTGAGCCCGGGCGCAGCCCCCATCCGGCCTCCCTTCCCCGGCATCGAGAGCCCGGGGGTACACACCCTGCGGAGCATTCCCGACATGGATCGCATCCTGGCGGCGCTGGCGCACGACAAGCCCCGCCACGTCACCGTGGTGGGGGGCGGTTTCATCGGGCTGGAGATGATGGAGGCGCTGCACCAGCGCAAGCTGGATGTCACCCTGCTTGAGCTCTCCGATCAGGTGATGGCGCCGGTGGACAAGGAGATGGCCAACCTGCTCCACGCCCGCATCCGCGAAGAGGGGGTCGATCTTCGCCTGCGCACCGGCCTTGCTGCCATCGAAAGCCTGGAGGTGCCTGCCGAGAAGACCGCCGCCGTGGCGACCGCCCAGCGGGGTGGACTGCGCCTGACCCTGAGCGACGGCTCTCATCTCGACACCGGCCTGCTGATCCTCGCCATCGGCGTCAAGCCCGAGACCCTGCTCGCCGCCAAGGCGGGGCTGGTGCTGGGACCGCGGGGCGGCATCAAGGTGGATGCGGGCATGCGCACCTCGGATCCCTGCATCTTCGCGGTGGGGGACGCGGTGGAGGAGACCGACTTCGTCACCGGCGAGTCCGTGCTGATCCCGCTGGCGGGCCCCGCCAACCGCCAGGGGCGCATCGCTGCCGACAACATGCTGGGGCGAAGCGAAACCTACAAGAAGACGCAAGGGACCGCCATCTGCAAGCTGTTCGATCTGGCGGTGGCGAGCACGGGGCTGAACGAGAAGCGGCTGGTGCAGCTGGGGCTGCCGTTCGAGAAGGTCTATGTCCACCCGGGCAGCCACGCCGGCTATTATCCCGGCGCCCACCCGGTCAGCCTCAAGCTGCTGTTTGCCCCCGATGGCAAGATTTACGGCGCCCAGGCCATCGGCAAGGATGGCATCGACAAGCGCATCGACGTGCTGGCGGTGGCCCAGCGCGCCGGCCTCACCGTGTTTGATCTGCAGGATCTGGAGCTCACCTATGCGCCGCCCTTTGGCTCGGCCAAGGATGTGCTCAACATGGCCGGGTTCGTGGCGAGCAACCATCTGAAGGGGGACACCCTGCTCTGCCACGCAGCCGAGGTGCAGGCTCGCCACCCCCATCAGCAGGTGGTGGATGTGCGAAACGGCCCCGAACTCGACAAGCTGGGACGCATTCCGGGGGCGATGCACATTCCTCTGGACGAGCTGCGTGGCCGCCTTGATGAGTTGCCCAAGGATAAAGAGCTGCTCATCAGCTGCCAGGTGGGACTGCGGGGTCACGTGGCCTGCCGCCTGCTGAGCCAGCACGGCTTCAAGGTGAAGAACCTCTCCGGCGGCTTCAAGACCTGGCAGACGGTGATCGCCGAGTAGATCCTCCATGCTGAAATGGCCCGATTGATCACTCTGTATGCAAACGGGCCACACCAGTGAGTGGCCCGTTTCTTCATCAGGGGCCGATGCCGATCAGGCTGCCGCGTCGCCGAGGGGCGTGCGGACAGGGTGTTGCCGCATCGCCACAGGGGGTGAAGGAGGGGAGGCTACTGCGCCGCGTTGGCCGGTGCATCGTCGACCCATGCCATGAAGATGCGATAGCCGATGGAGAGCAGGGTGGCACCGATGAACATGCCGAGGATGCCATTGGTGGCCATGCCGCCCAGGGCCCCCAGCAGCACTACCGGCATGGGTGCATCGACACCACGTCCCAGCAGCAGCGGCTTGAGCACGTTGTCGGCCATGCCGGCCACGACCAGCAGCACTGAGTAGATGACGTTGAGCAGGGTGCCGTGATCCCCCGCCATCCACATGAAGGCGATGGCCGGTCCCGTGACCAGGATGACGGGGATCTGGGCGATGCCCAGGATCAGCGCCAGGACGAAGAAGATGCCGACCGCCGGGATCCCGGCGAGGGACATGATGACGCCGGCCAGCAGGGCCTGGATGAAGGCGACCCCGATAACCCCCATGGCCACGGCCCGGATGGTGCTGGTGCACAGCTTGGTCAGGGCGAGGCCCTTGCGCTCATCGGTGATGCGTATGGCGATGCGATCGGCGCTGATGGCGCCCGGCTCCCCCCAGGCCATGATGATGCCGGCCACGATGAAGGAGGCGACGAAGCCCAGCAGGCCTCCCCCCATGCTGGCGAGCATGGCGACAGTCTGCTTGGCCATGTCGCCGAGCTGCGGCTTGTAGCTGATGAGGAGGCCGGGCAAGTCCACCGATGCCTTCATCCAGAGGCCATGGATCTTGGCACCAACGAGGGGGATGTCGGCAATCCCGGCGGAGGGGGGCGGGATCACCAGGGTGTGGTTCTCCACCTTGTCGACCAAGGCGCTGACGCTGTCGCCCAGGGAGCCCAGCATGGCGGCGGTGGGGGCCACGATGAGCAGGATGCCCAGCAGGATCAGCAGGGTGGACGACTGACCCTGTTTTCCCCCGAGTCTGGCGGCAAAGCGCTGATGGAGGGGGTAAAGGGTGACCGCCAGGATCAGGGCCCACAGCATCATGTTCATGAAAGGGGAGAACACGGTGAAGCAGAACGAGCCTAGCGCCAGAATAAGGCCAAATTTGATGAACATGTCCAGGAATCTGGCAACCAATCTTTTTTCGACGAGGGACAGATCGTTATTTTCCATGCTGATATGACTCCAGAGAGGGATGGATGCATGACCCCGCTGACCCTGTGTGAACTCAAGGTCGGCATTCTGGTCGATGGACAATTAATAAGTTTGTTTTCAATGGTTGAAGCATACATCGAGCGCACCTGCACGTTATGTATGGCACAGGTGTTCAAGGCTTAAGAAATATTTATCTGCTTGATATGTCGTTGATTGGAAGGCCTGCGTTGAGCGGGCCGAGCATAATGAATGGCCCGATCGCGCACAAGTGAACAGTGGTGCCCGGTTTAGCCCGGGTTCAGAAAAGCACGACAATCCCCTTTCCTGGAACAGGAGATCGCATACGGGGCCTCGAATAAACCTCGCGCTTCACGGGGCGTCGTGCTCCCGTCCGAGGCGATGTAGGCATCTCTGTTGGCCGATGCCGCCCGATATGGCAGTTGGTGTTCCCGGGAGTGACGCTTTATTCTATTGGCTCCTGCGCTGCGGCGATCCAACCCTGGATGAACACCATGCACCTCTCTCTCTCCAGCCCCGTGACTCGTCTTCCCCGTGTGGCCTGGCTGGCGGCGCTGCTGCTGGCTGGTTGCGGCCCCGACAAGCCTGTCAGCCAGGCTCCGACCACCGGCTCCACTGCCCGGCAGGAGGCAGGGGAGCCGAGTTCAGTCGTGCAAGCCAATGCTCGCCAATATCGCGATGCCCCGGCGCTGGCGCTGGTCTTCTCCGGCCCATTGGCGCCCAAGGCAAACTGGCAGAGCTGGCTTTCTGTGAGTGAAGGGGGCAAGCAGGTGCAGGGGGAGTGGATCCTCGCCGACGATGGTCGCACCCTCTATTTCCCGAACGTTCAGCCCGACAAAAGCTACGAGGTGAGCCTCAAGGCGGGGCTGGGCCCATCCCCCCAGAGCTGGACTCTCAAGACCCGGCCGCTGGAGGCGGGGGCCTCCTTTACCGCGAGCGGCATGGTATTGCCGCTGCGCGACGAGCTGCGCCTGCCCATCAGCGCGGTCAATGTGGACGAGGTCAATATCGACTTCTTTCGGGTCGATGCCGAATACCTGCCCCGTTTCCTGGCCGAGTATCGCCCCGGTGCCGGCATGGGCAACTGGGAGCTTGAGCAGATCACCAAGCGGGCGAAGCGGGTATTCAGCGGCCGCTATGCGTTGGAGCTCGATGCCAACCGGCGCGAGACCCGCCTTATCAATGTGAAGGAGCCGCAGCTGGCGGAGGCTGGCGTCTACTTTGCGGTAATGTCCCCCCTTGGCAACTACGACTGGCGCAAGGAGACCACCTACTTTGCGGTGAGCGACATGGGGCTCAGTGCCCGCCGTTACCGCGATGAGCTGGAGGTGTTCGTCAGCTCCCTGGCCAGCGCCGACCCCCTCAAGGATGTGCAGCTCTCCCTGCTCGACCAGAAGGGCAACCGGCTGCAGGTGCAAACCACCGACCCCCAAGGTCATCGCCGCTTCGATCAGGTGCAGGGGGCTCGCCTGCTGCTGGCCGAGCAGGGCAAGCATCTGGCGGTGCTGCGCCTCGATGGCGCGGCCCTCGATCTCTCCACCTTCGAGCTCGGCACCCAGCCCTGGCAGGCCCAGCAGCTCTATCTGTTCAGCGGACGCGATCTCTATCGCCCCGGCGAGCGGCTCGACAGCGAGATCCTGCTAAAAGGGCAGGATGGCCAGCTGCTTCCTGGCATGGCGGTGGAGCTGGAGGTGAAACAGCCGGACGGCCAGCTGCTCGAACAAAAGCGCCTGCTACCGGACAATCTTGGCGCGGCCCACTACGGCCTGCGTCTGCCGGATGATGCGCCGCTGGGGCGCTGGACCATCAACCTCAAGACTGCCGCCGGCAGCCGTTTCGAGTGGCCTTTCCTGGTGGAGGAGTTTCTGCCGGAGCGGCTGAAACTGCAGCTTGGCAAGGGGCCGGATGGGGAAGTGACGAGTCTGGACGCCGCCCTCACCCTGCCGCTGCAAGGGGACTATCTCTACGGCGCACCAGCCAGTGCCACCAAGGCGAAGGCGGAGGTGAAGTTAAGCCGCGCCACCATGCCCTTTACCCAGTGGCAGGAGTTCACTCTGGGTGACGTGCTGCTCGCCGAGCAGACCAGGGATCTCGAGCCGCTGAATCTCACCCTGGATGTGCAGGGGCAGGGGACTTTTTCGTTAGCTGATGAGCTCGATAATGTGCGCGCGCTCGGGCCGCTGGAGGTGGCTTATCGGGTGTCGCTCTCCGAGCCCGGTGGCCGCGCCGTCAATCGCAGCCGCATCCAGTATGGCTGGCCCGCGGGCAGCCAGTGGCCGGCGCTCAAGGCCGACTTCGTGGCGGATCGGGTGGAAGGGGGCAAGCCGCTCCCCTTCCAGATCCTCAACCTCGATGACAAGGGCCAGCCGGTGGCGGGGGTGGTGAAAGTGCGCCTTATCAACGAGTACCGCGACTACTACTGGCACTACGCCGATGGGGAGGGGTGGAAGTATGAGTTCAACAGCCAGCCCTATCTGGAGCAGGAGCAGACCCTGCAGCTGGATGGCAAGGGGCCGACCCCGCTCACGCTGCCACTGGCGGCGGGCTGGTATCGATTGGAGGTGGAGAACAGTCAGGGCCATCAATCGAGCCTGCGGGTGGAAATAGGCAGTTACGCCTGGGGCGGCGGTGGCGAGCAGGCACGGCCTGACAAGATTGCCATCACCCTCGACAAGCGCGCCTATCAGGCGGGTGACAAGGCCAAAGTGACCCTGGTGGCCCCGCGCCCCGGCAAGGGGTTGCTGCTGGTGGAAGATGGCGACGGCCTGCGCTGGTGGCAGCGCATCGAGCTCAAGGGGGCCGGCAACGATGCCAAGGATGCCCGCGGCGAGTTCGAGATCCCGGTCAGCCCCGAGTGGCAGCGCCATGATCTGCATATCTCGGCCCAGATCGCCGCGCCAGACAGTGCCTCCAAACCGGTCGGCAAGCAGCAGGGGCAGAGCCTGCGTTCGGTCGGTCTGGTGCCGCTCACCCTGGATCGGGAAGCGCGTCGTCTGCCGCTTACCCTGAGCGCGCCGGATAAAGCGGTGCCGCTCACCCGACTGGCAGTGACCGCCACCTCCACCCCCAACAGTCAGGGGCGGGTGGTGCTGGCGGCGGTGGATCGGGGCGTGCTCAACATCAGCGACTACCAGCCCCTCGACCCGTTCGAGATCTTCTTTGGCCGCAAGCGCTTCGCCCAAGATTTGTTCGACAACTACGGGCAAGTGATCCCGCCGCAAGATGGCAAGCTGGCCCGCCTCAACTATGGGGGCGACCGTGCGCCGCTGAAAAAGGGCGGCGCGCTGGAGAGCCGGGTCGAGATCGCTGCGCTCTGGAGTGGCGAGGTGAGTTTTGACCAGCAGGGCAAGGCGGTGATCCCGCTCGAACTGCCCAACTTCAATGGCGAGCTGGCGCTGATGGCGCTGGCCTGGAACGAACAGCAAGTCGGTGAGGCCGAGCGTGCCGTCAAGGTGGTGGCGCCCTTGGTGGCCGAGATTGGCTGGCCGCGCTTTGGCGCCAGAGGGGATGAGACCCGGGCGCTGGTGCAGCTGCGCAACATGAGTGGCGAGGATCAGATCCTCTCCCTTGCCTGGACCCTCAACGGCGGGCTGAAAGCAAACGGCGAGCTGCCCCCCACCCTTGCCCTGAAAAACGGCGAGGAGCAGTGGCTGACCCTGCCGCTCACCGTGACTGGGGCAAGCGGTGTGGCAAGCCTACAGTTGGCGGCCAGCGGCAAGGATTTTGTCATCAGCCGCGACTGGACTCTGCCGCTACGCTCTCCCTGGCCGGCCGAGACTCGCCAGCGCTACCAGATGCTGGCTCCCAGCCAGCAGATGAGCTTTGCGCCAGCTGAGCTGGCCGGGCTGGATCGCGCCAACCTGCAGGGGCTGCTCAGTCTCTCCGGCACCCCGCCCTGGGATCCGGCAGCCCAGTGGCAGGCGCTGGCCGACTACCCCTACGCCTGTCTGGAGCAGACCTTGTCCCGTGCCTGGCCTTACTTGTTGACCACGGCGGATGAGCGCATCGCCTGGAGCAAACCCATCGAGGGCAAGAAAGCGGCGAGCGAGGCGGACGTGCAGCGCACCCTGCTGCAGCGGCTGCAGCGGTTGCAACTGCCAAGCGGCGGTTTTGGCCTGTGGGATGGCCGCTCCGACGAGGAGCAGTGGCTCACCGCCTATGCCGCCGACTACCTGCTGGCGCGCAAGGAGGCCGGCGACGCCGTGCCGGAGGCCATGCTCAATCAGGCGCTGAATCGGCTGCAAAGCTATCTTACCGACAGCCAGTATGGCGAGCGCTGGAGCAGTGCCCCCGAGCACAGCCGTCTTGCCTATCAGGCTTACAGTGCCTATGTGCTGGCCCGGGTGGGCAAGGCGCCGCTCGCTACCCTGCGCCTTGTCTGGGAGCAGCAGGCCGATCACGCCCGCTCGGGTTTGCCGCTCTTGCACCTCTCCCTGGCCCTCTCGGCCATGGGGGATGAGCAGAACGCCGCCAAGGCCCTCAGCCGGGCACTGGCGACCGAGCGCGGGGACGATTATCTCGGGGATTACGGCTCGCCGCTGCGCGATGAAGCCCTTGAGCTTTCGTTGTTGCGCCAGCACAAGCTGGCTGCGGAGCGCTGGCCGGCCCTCAGTGCCAAGGTGGCCGATACCCTGGCCCATCGTCAGTGGCTCAGCACTCAGGAGCGGCTCGCTCTGCTGCGACTCGCCCGCGTCGATCCGGCCGTCGACTGGCAGGCCAGGGTGACCTCCTCTCTTGGCAGTGGATCCCTGAGCGGTTCGGCTCCGCTGCAGCAGGGCACCCCCGAGGCACTGGCGGCCAGTGTGGTTACCAATGAGGGCAAGGGATCCCTCTATGTGCAGCGCACCCTGGTCGGTTACCCCGAGCAGGCGCCGGCACGGATCAGCAAGGGAATGAGCGTGACCCGCAGCTGGTTCAACAGCGACGGTCAGCGTTTTGACCCGACCAAGGTGAAGGTGGGCGATCTGGTGGTGGTGCGACTCAACGTCAGCAGTGAATCGGCGGTGCCCGATGCCCTGCTGGTGGAGATGGTGCCCGCCGGCTTCGAGCTGGAGAATCCGGCCCTTGGCAACAGCATCAAGCTGGAAGAGCTCTCCATCGAGGGGAAACCTGCGTGGCAGAGCGAGTGGAATGACTACCTCAAGCATCAGGAGTTTCGCGATGACCGCTACACGGCGGCGCTGGATCTGAGTGCCGGGAGCAACCAGCAACTGGTCTACCTGATGCGGGCGGTGACGCCGGGTCGCTATCTGGTGCCGCCGACCCAGGTGGAGGATATGTACCGACCCGAGATCCGGGCTGTGGGTGAGGATATCCACGAGGTGCGTATCTCTGAGTAACAAACCCTCCCTTGAGCGGGTTCGCCCGCTCACTTTCTGGCGGCGCGGCTGGCTGCGACTGTGTCACGGTGGCCGCATTTGCCGCCACCGGATTGGCCGTCTGCCACGCTGGCTGCGCTACTCGGTGCTGGGCGTTGTAGCACTGCTCCTGTCATTGCTGGCGCTGGATCGACTATTTCCGCCGCCGCCACTCGATCCAGCCTACGCGCGGGTGGTGCTCGACATGAAGGGGCGACCGCTGCGCGCCTTTGCCGATACCAGCGGCGTGTGGCGTTACCCCGTGACCCTGGAGCAGGTCTCCCCCCGCTATATCGAGGCATTGCTCGGCTACGAGGATCGCTACTTCTGGCGTCATCCCGGGGTCAATCCGGTGGCCATGGTGCGCGGCATCGGTCAGTGGCTGCGCTATGGGCGGGCCGTGTCGGGCGGCTCGACCCTCACCATGCAGGTGGCGCGTCTTATCGAGCCCTACCACAGGAGCGTGCCCGGCAAGCTGCGCCAGATGGCGCGTGCGCTGCAGCTGGAGTGGCACTATGACAAGCGCACCTTGCTTACCGTCTACCTCAACCGGGCACCGTTTGGCGGCAATCTGGAGGGGGTGCAGGCCGCAAGTTTTGCCTATCTCGGCAAGAGTGCAGCCAAGCTGACCTATGCCGAGGCTGCGCTCTTGGCGGTGCTGCCGCAGGCTCCCAGCCGGAACCGGCCGGACCGGCATCCCGAGCGGGCCCGCACCGCCCGTGACAAGGTGATGCAGCGGCTGGTGGCACAGGGCGTTTGGCCCGAACAGGTGTGGCTGGAGGGGCGTATCGAGCCTGTGCTGGCCCGCGGTCACTTCACGCCGATGGAGGCGCCGCTGTTTGCCCGCCTCGCCGCCGACCATCAGGCCGGGGCCTTGGTGCATACCACCATCGACGGCGATCTGCAGCGTTGGTTGGAAGGGCGGGTGGCGAGCTATATCCGTCGCTTCCCCGAGCAGACCTCAGCGGCGTTGCTCCTGGTAGACAACAGAACCATGGCGGTGCGCGCCTATGTGGGCAGCGCCGAGTATGGCAATCTGCGTCGCCACGGTTACCTCGACATGGTGCAGGCGATCCGCTCTCCCGGCTCCACCCTCAAGCCCTTCATCTACGGTCTGGCCATGGACGAGGGGTTGGTGCACTCGGCCTCCCTGCTCTCCGATGCGCCGAGGCTGGGCTCGGACTATAGACCCGCCAACTTCTCCGGTGCCTTTCAGGGACCGGTGACGCTGGCCCAGGCGCTGCAGCAATCCCTCAACGTGCCGGCGGTGCAGGTGCTGGAGGCGCTTGGGGCAGACAAGCTGGTCAGCCGTCTCGACAACGCCGGGGTGAGACTGGCGCTCGTAGACAAACCCAACCCGGCCATTGCGCTCGGGGCGGCGGGCATTCGGCTTGAGCAGCTGGTGGCGCTCTACAGCGCACTGACCCGGCAGGGGCAGGTGGCGATGCCGGTCTGGCTGGCGGGGCAGCAGGCGGTGTCGCGCCCTTTGCTGAGCCCGGGGGCCGCCTGGATCATCTGGCAGATATTGAGCGCCCAGGGACGTGCGGACCAACCCTTTGCCAGCGAGGCGACCGGCCGGGCCAACCGACTGGCCTGGAAGACCGGCACCAGCTATGGCTATCGCGACAGCTGGGCCATGGGGGTCTCCGGTCGCTGGACCATCGGCGTCTGGCTGGGGCGCCCCGATGGCACCCCCATGCCCGGCTTTTATGGACAGAGCGCGGCAGTGCCGCTGCTGCTCTCTGTCTATT
Organism: Aeromonas sp. PrichA-15; assembly: GCF_017939245.1. Classification (NCBI taxonomy): domain Bacteria; kingdom Pseudomonadati; phylum Pseudomonadota; class Gammaproteobacteria; order Aeromonadales; family Aeromonadaceae; genus Aeromonas; species Aeromonas sp. PrichA-15. Next base: position 21,491 of record NZ_JAGKRH010000042.1, read on the forward strand.
CGCGGCTCTCGGACAACAGCCCCCTGCCGGCACAACCCAACACGGTGAGCGAGGCCGAAGTTTGCTGGCCGCTGGGGCGCAAGACGAGCGCGACCCTGCCAGAGGCCTGTTTGCAGCATCAGAGCGCCTGGCTGCTGGAAGGGCGCGACCCTCCCACCTTGCCGGATCCCATGGATTGGCCCTCGCCGCTGCGCCAGGTTGCACTGACCGCCGCGGGCAAGCCGACGCTGACCCGCTGCCACGATGCGGCACAATCCGCTTTTAGAGCGCTCTGGCCGCTGTCGCTGGAGCCATGGCGCTCACCGGGCGAGCGGCGTCAGGCGCTGCTTGCCAGGGGCTGCGCGGGGGAGGGACAGAGCGCCGAGCAGCAGGCCCCCATCCGCATCCTGGCGCTGGGGGAGGGCAACCTTATCCGCAGCCAGCGCTATCGGCTGCAGCCCAAGGTGCTCGGCGGTGTCGGCAAGCCGGCCTGGTTTCTCAACGGGCAGCGGCTGCGCTGGGACGGGGATCAAGTAGTGAGCAAGGCGGGCCGCTATCAGCTGGTGGTGGTGGATGAGGCGGGAAACAGCGATCGCATCGAGTTTCGGCTGGAAAACCCCTCCTGAGGGCGTGGTGAGCGCCAGAATATTGACGGCATCGGGGATGGTCCCGATGCCGTCAGTTGATTGTCGATTCCCCGGCAGAGGCGGGGAGTCAGGGCTTGACCTGCCCCAGCCGGGTGAAGAAATGCCGGCTCTTGCGCTGGTGGAAGTGGCTCTTCTTGATGGGATGAAATACCAGGTCGCTCTGTGGGTGACTCTCCTTGAGGTGGTGGATCATCGCCATGGCCGGTAAGCCAGTACTGACGAGCGTGGTGAGCGGCAGGGTGACGGTCTCGGGTCCCAGCAAGGGTGTGAACCCCTGCTGGGCCTGCTCGAAGCGGGTCAACACGGCGGGTTCGGCGTAGCCGCTGCCCAGCATGGCGAGCAGGGCATCGAGGGCCTGATGGAACTCGGCGAGCTGCTGACGAAAGCCGCTTCGCCCCCGCAGGGCAATGAGCTCTGCAAACGGGATGTCGGCCAGGTGAGTGGGCACTTGCAGCGGGATCTCGAGGTGGAAGCAATCCTGACCGCCCCGGTTGTGGTAGCGGGATTCGAGCAGGTGGAGCAGCCGATCCAGATAGTCGTGATCCGTGATGAGGGCGCCGTCATTGGCGAGTGCCCACTCACGGGCGAGGCGCATGGAGAGCAGGTTGGCAAAGCGGCGCGCCATTCTGATCCCCCCTTCATCCTGCGTCGCAAAGCCGTGGGTCAGACAAAACCCGTGCAGTCGCTCCAGTCCCGCCTGAGCCGGGCAGAAGCAGTCGTGGTTGGGGGCTGAACGCCAGCGGGCGATGAGCTCCCTGTTGCCAAACACCTTGTGACGCACGAAGTCGGGGGCGACCAGGCCGGCAATCTGGCTCTCGACCTGGGGCGTGATATGGGCGAAGAAGGCGGGTTGTGGCGGCTCGGCCAGCAGGTCGGTTTGCTGGCGCAGGGTCTCCAGCAGGGCGGTGAGACCGCTCTTCTCACTGACGGTGAAGACGAAGGCGAGCCGCTCCAGATAGAGCAGGGCAAACTTGAGCCAGAGCTCGTCGCGTACCTCCATGCCGGGGTAGTAGATATGGGTTTTCATGAATGCTGTGTTGCCAGGATGCAGGGGTGGGAATATACGCATGATTGCCCGGATGCGGCAAACTTTGCGTAGGGGAATGTGAGCGGCCGCTCATGCAGTAGGCGCTGGTCACAAAGTTCTGATATAATTCGCGCCCTTAAATCAAGGCCACCCGAGTCATTACCATGAAGTTCATTATCAAGCTGTTCCCTGAAATCACCATCAAGAGCAAGTCGGTTCGCCAGCGCTTTATCAAGATCCTGCAGGGCAATATCCGCAATGTCCTGCGCCGCTTCGACGACGATGCCCGGGTGCGGATGGATTGGGACAAGCTGATCGTGAGCTCCCGTAATGACCAGTTCCGCGAGCAGGCCATCGAAGCCCTGGCCTGCATCCCCGGCATTCAGGCCTTCCTCGAGGTGCAGGCCAGCAAGTTTACCGACCTGCACGACATCTTCGAGCAGGTGAAAGCCGTCTGGGGTGATCAGCTCGAGGGCAAGACCTTCTGCGTGCGTGCCAAGCGCCACGGCAAGCACGAATTCTCCTCTCTGGAGATTGAACGCTACGTGGGCGGCGGTCTGAACCAGCACTGCGTGAGCAACGGTGTGCGCCTCAAGAACCCGGATGTGAAGATCAACCTCGAGATCGATGGCGAGGAGCTTTTCATCGTCAGCGCCATCCACCAGGGGCTGAGCGGCATGCCCATCGCCACCCAGGAAGATGTGCTGAGCTTGCTCTCCGGCGGGTTTGACTCGGGTGTCGCCTCCTTCCAGTTCATCAAGCGCGGCTGCCGGGTGCACTACTGCTTCTTCAATCTGGGTGGGGCGGCTCACGAGATTGGCGTCAAGCAGGTGGCCTATCACCTGTGGAACCGTTTCGGCTCCTCCCACCGGGTGCGCTTCACCGCGGTGGACTTCGAGCCGGTGGTGGCCGAGATCCTCGAGAAGATCGACAACGGCCAGATGGGGGTGGTGCTCAAGCGGATGATGATGCGTGCCGCTGCCAAGGTGGCCGACGAGTTCCAGATCCCGGCCCTGGTGACCGGCGAGTGCGTTGGCCAGGTTTCCAGCCAGACCCTCACCAATCTGAACGTCATCGACCGGGTGACCGACAAGGTGATCCTGCGCCCGCTCATCACCTGGGACAAGCCGGACATCATCAGCGAAGCCCGCCGCATCGGCACCCTGGAGTTCGCGGAGACCATGCCGGAGTATTGCGGCGTGATTTCCAAGAAGCCGACCGTGAAGGCCGAGCTCTCCCGCATCGAGGCGGAAGAGGAGAACTTCGACTTTGCCATTCTGGACAAGGTGGTGGCCGAGGCCCGTTACCTCGACATTCGTCGCATCGGTGAAGAGACCGCCGCCGAGGTGCAGGAGGTGGAGACCACCGCCGAGAGCGGTGACGACGAGGTGATCCTGGACATTCGCTCCATGGAGGAGCATGACGACAAGCCGCTGGTGGTGGAAGGGCGCGAGATCATGCATATCCCCTTCTTCAAGCTGGCCACCGCCTTTGGTGATCTGCCGAAAGAGAAGACCTACCTGCTCTATTGCGATCGCGGCGTGATGAGCAAGCTGCAGGCGCTTTACCTGAAAGAGAAGGGCTTTGCCAACGTCAAGGTCTACCGTCCGTGATGTGACGGCAAGACGCGTATAAAAAATCCGGCCAAGGCGCCGGATTTTTTATTTCACTCGGATGAAGGTAGATGCTCAGGGGCAGGGGACCGGGGTGAAGGTTTCCTGACCCTGACAGCGCCAGCCCATCTCGGCCTGACGCATCTGCCACAGGTTGTTGCTGCGAAACAGGGTCAGGATGTAGAGCATGTCGCTACGCTGGCCATCAAGGGCCACCGAGAGCACCAGATCGTTGTCCAGCTGTTGAGCATGGATGCGGCTGGGCGTGTCACCATGACCGACGAATCGCAGAGCTACCTCACGGTAGTCATTAACCCAGTTTTGCTGTTGATGGCTTGCCTGGCGTATCTGCTGGTTGAACTGCTGCACCGGCGCCGAGGCCAGTCGTCCAAATACCACTTGTGCTTCGGCGTGGGCTGCCGTCACGTTCGCCAGGAGAAGGGTGGTAAGCATACCGATTTTGCGCATGAGAAGCTCCGGCTAACAACGACTGCTTCTATGACAACAGAAAAGCCTATTTGGTTCAACGCGTGGCCCATAGCGACATGATGACGCTGTGGGCCTGCTCTCAATTGCGTTGCAGGGAGAAGGTCGGTAGCGAAAGATGCCAGTAGATAGCCGCTACCCGCAGGCCAAACACGGCCGTCATGCAGATGAGCATGGCCGTTACCCTGTCCATGTTGGCCTCAAGTGCCAGGGTATAGAGAATGCCGCCAAGGATACAGGCGGTGGCATAGATCTCTTTTTGCAGCACCATGGGCACCTCCCGCGCCAGTACATCGCGGATCATGCCACCGGCTACCCCGGTCATGGTGCCCATGATCACGGCAATCAGCCCTGGGGTGCCGAAATTGAGGGCCTTCTGGGCACCGATCACGGTAAAGAGGGCCAGTCCGAAGGCATCCGCCACCGGCAGCACATACCATGGCATCCTGCGGGGCAGCTTGACCATCCACATACCGATCAGCGCCGTCGCAATGACGACCCAGATATAGAGGGGATCGCGCACCCAGAACACGGGGGTGGCTCCCAGGATCATGTCACGGATAGTGCCGCCGCCGATGGCAGTGACCGCCGCCAAAACCATGACGCCAAACCCGTCCATTCTGAGTCGTCCAGCCACCAATACCCCTGAAAACGCGAATACCGCAGTACCAAACATGTCGCTGATGTAAACAATCTGCTCAACCAGTGTCTGCATGGGGAACAACTCACGTCAAATTGTTGATGGGGCCGCGATTTTAGGGGCAAGGTGTGGGGATGAGCAATGCTGGCGTGCAAAAGTGGGAGCCAGCGCCGGTTTCTGAAGGCTGGGTGAAGATCACGCTCCCGCCTTGTCTGATGCGGGCTGTGGCCACTATGGCCCGGGGGGCGGGCTGTCAGGTGACAAAAAATCCCGATTTTTTTCTCAAGGGAAGCGAATAGAGGCCGATATATAGGTTAGGCGGCGATTACTGCCAGAAAGGCAGAAAAAAGAAATTAAAGTCTCACGAAAAGACGCCGTTAACTAAACATATCAGGCACAAAGCACAATAAAGCCTGAGTGAATTAAAGTTAAATTTTAATAGCTTAGGAGAAAAATCATGAGTTTGTATATCAATACCAACGTTTCATCGCTCAACGCTCAGCGTAACATGATGAACAGCACCAAATCCCTGGATACCTCCTACACCCGTCTGGCCTCCGGCCTGCGCATCAACAGCGCCAAGGACGATGCGGCGGGTCTGCAGATCTCCAACCGTCTGACTTCCCAGATCAACGGCCTGGACCAGGGCAACCGCAACGCCAACGACGGTATCTCCGTTGCCCAGACGGCGGAAGGGGCCATGGACGAAGTGACCTCCATGCTGCAGCGGATGCGTTCTCTGGCGCAACAATCAGCTAACGGTTCCAACAATGCGGACGACAGGGTTGCGCTGCAGCAGGAATATAGTCAGTTGATGACCGAGATTGACCGGGTCGCTAGCGATACCACTTTTGGTGGTCAGAAGCTGCTGGATGGTAACTACAAGGGGACCTTCCAGGTGGGTGCGGATGCGGGACAGACTATCTCCTTCAAAATGACTTCGGCCTTTACTATCGCAGGGATTGCCAAAGCAACCAAGTCGAGTGCCGTTATATCTGTCACTGCAACGGCAGCAGAACCCTATAAAGTGGTTGCCTCTACTGGTCCTGTCACGACCAGCGATGTAAACAGTGTCTCTACTGCTGGTAATGCGCAGAAGGCAATGGCCAATCTGGACTTTATGATCAAGGCAGTCGATAGCAAGCGTGCCGAGCTGGGGGCGGTGCAGAACCGGTTCGACTCCACCATCCGCAACCAGGCCAATATTTCGGAAAACGTCAATGCCGCGCGCTCCCGCATCCGTGATGCAGATTTTGCGACCGAGACCGCGAACATGACCAAGCAGAATATCCTGCAGCAGGCCGCCTCCAGCATACTGTCACAGGCCAACCAGCGCCCGCAGTCCGCGCTCTCCTTGCTGCAAGGCTAAGCTGACTGATTGCCAGAAAAAGAAAAGGGCGGTTGTTCAGGCCGCCCTGGTAAACAAGATGGAACAATGGGGTGTTCGGATTTACGCCTTGTCCTATCGAAAGAGAAATTCTCTTATTGGTATACCCCTCGAGTGTTGCGCAGATCGTTCACTCTGTCACCCTCGAGGTTGTTCTCCTGAGCGTAAGCTCTTCTTTGGCCGATACATAGTCGGCCTTTTTTATGGACGCCATAAAATCGACGACCCATAACCTAATGCACAATGTGTGCCAATTCATCATGCTCAAGTGTTCAACATGCAAGTACGGCGGCAATTGAGGGGAGATGCTGTCGTGATGGTGCGGGAATTCAGATAATAAGTGCGACACTCATGGATGAATGGCGAGAGGTGGCCAACTGCTGATTGGTGGTACCCTTCTGCTCGCCAAAGTAAAAGCAGTATCACCATGAGCTATCAGCAGTTGACCGAGGGGCAACGATACCAGTTATCGGTGCTTCGCGCACAGGGGATGTCCATCCTTGCCACCGCACGCGCCATTGGCGTTCATCGCTCCACCGGTAATCCCCCCGAAAAACTGAGGTGCTCATAAGTAGAATTTTCCCGTACCTTGATACCCGGAGGTTCTACATGAAAACATCACGCTTCAGCGATGCCCAGATCATCGCCATTCTTAACCAGGCCGAGGCTGGCTCCCCCGTTCCA
>NZ_JAGKRH010000004.1:0-131901 GCF_017939245.1 Aeromonas sp. PrichA-15
GGCGACCAAACCAAGGTGATCGAGGTTACGGATCGAGATAGCGGGTGCGGCCATGATGATCTACCTGCAAAAGAGAGTAATAGATCAGAACGGCCGATCGCCGTCAAGCACTGAAAATAGCAAAATCAGGTGCGGAATGACGGATCAGGGCTGGCTATCACTCGCGTCATAAAAATGCGGACCCAATAGTCTGCATGTTGCAGGCAAAGGCGCCGGGCTTACGGCATTTCGCTTTGCTCGCAGTGCATGGCAGGCTTAGCCTTGATTGGGTAAATCGGTCTTGCTGTAAAAGACGATGTGAGTAACGTGGGGATCGTTGATCTGTTCCAGAATACCGACCTAGAGTTCATAGGCGAAACCGCCACCAACCTTGAAAAATCGGGCCATAGGGCGTATAACCACGCGCTTGTCAGTGTATTGAGTGAGCTAACTTTTATGCAGCAGAGTGAACCCGTGCAGACCGCCCCCTTTTGGCAGGCGAAGAGCCTGCAGCAGATGACCATGACGGAGTGGGAGTCTCTGTGCGACGGCTGCGGCAAGTGCTGTCTGAACAAGCTGATCGACGAGGACACCGAGGAGCTGGTGTTCACCAACGTGGCCTGCAACCTGCTCAATACCAAGACCTGCCAGTGCTCCGACTACGGCAACCGCTTTAAAAAAGAGCCGGACTGCCTGCAGATCACCCACGACAAGATTGCCGAGTTCAACTGGCTGCCCTCCACCTGCGCCTATCGCCTGCTGGCGGAGGGGCAGGGCCTGCCAGAGTGGCATCCGCTTATCACCGGCAGCCGCAGCGCCATGCACCAGGCTGGCCAGTCGGTGCGCGGCAAGGTAGTGCACGAGGCGCAGGCTGGTGACTGGGCCGACCATATCATTACCTGGGCGAGCTAAGCCTTAATCCGCCGTTTATTGCTTACTACAGGGGCAGGGGAGTGAGACTTCGCTGCCCCTGTTGTTTTTGGGATATAAGGGATGCGTTTTTGTGATAAAGGTAGTGTAAAGTTCTGCTGTGAGATGAACGTAGTGAGGGGGATGAGAAGCCGTCTCTAACGCCGTCTGTATTCGTTCAATCGCTTTTAGACACAAGGGCAGCAGAGTCCACACTCCGCTGCCCTTGTTGCTTTCTGGCGTCTTCTGGCGATGTAGTGTTGTTCTCCTCAGCCTGGCCCTCTCCCAAGGGGAGAGGGAAGGGGGCGGGGGATGTTTTACAGCGTCCGCGACGATAACGTTTCTCTGTTCTGCTGTTCTGCTGTTCTGCTGTTCTGCTGTTCTGCTGTTCTGCTGTTCTGCTGTTCTGCTGTTCTGCTGTTCTGCTGTTCTGCTGTTCTGAGTACCTGAGTACCTGAGTACCTGAGTGCCTGAGTGCCTGAGTGCCGGTGGGCACATCCGTGCATCAAGCGCAGGAGAGGAGTGGAGAGGGGCATCATAGAGAGGGGCGTTAGGAGGCTAACGTCTGGCCGAGCCTGCGGCTCAGAGCCCACGAGCCAGCCGGCCTGGGAGGTGGGAAGCGGCTTGCACACTGCCAAACAGCCATAAAAAAACCGGCGCCTTGGCGCCGGTTTTTGTTCTCCGAGACTCTATTACAGAGAAGCGGTGAAGGTACGGGTGATGACGTCTTGCTGTTGCTCCTTGGTCAAGGAGTTGAAGCGAACGGCATAACCGGATACGCGGATGGTCAACTGCGGATATTTCTCCGGGTTTTCCATGGCGTCCAGCAGCATTTCACGGTTCATCACGTTGACGTTCAGGTGCTGACCACCTTCCAGGTTGGCTTCGTGGTGGAAGTAACCATCCATCAGGCCGGCCAAGTTGGCTTTCTGGGCTTCCATGTCTTTGCCCAGCGCGTTCGGCACGATGGAGAAGGTATAGGAGATACCATCTTTGGCGTAGGCGAACGGCAGCTTGGCAACGGAAGTCAGGGAAGCAACGGCACCCTTCTGATCACGACCGTGCATCGGGTTGGCACCCGGGCCGAACGGCGCACCGGCGCGACGACCATCCGGGGTATTACCGGTCTTCTTGCCGTACACCACGTTGGAGGTGATGGTCAGCACGGACTGGGTAGCCACGGCACCACGGTAGGTGTTCAGCTTCTGAATCTTCTTCATGAAGCGCTCGACCAGGTCGCAGGCGATGTCATCGACGCGAGCGTCGTTGTTGCCGAACTGCGGGTACTCGCCTTCGATTTCGAAGTCGATGGAGACGCCATCGGCATCACGTACCGGCTTGACCTTGGCGTACTTGATGGCAGACAGGGAGTCAGCGGCTACGGACAGACCGGCGATACCACAGGCCATGGTGCGATAGACGTCACGGTCGTGCAGCGCCATCAGGGAGGCTTCGTAGCTGTACTTGTCGTGCATGTAGTGGATGATGTTCAGCGCAGCAACGTATTGCTTGGCCAGCCAGTCCATGAAGTGATCCAGTCTGTCCATCACGTCGTTGTAGTCGAGGTACTCGGAGGTGACCATTTCGGTCTTCGGACCGACCTGGATCTTGAGCTTCTCGTCCATACCGCCGTTGATTGCATACAGCATGGTCTTGGCCAGGTTGGCACGGGCACCGAAGAACTGCATCTGTTTGCCGACGATCATCGGGGACACACAGCAAGCGATGGCGTAGTCATCGTTGTTGAAGTCCGGACGCATCAGGTCGTCGTTTTCGTACTGAACGGAAGAGGTCTCGATGGATACCTTGGCGCAGTACTTCTTGAAACCGACCGGCAGCTTCTCAGACCACAGGATGGTCAGGTTCGGCTCAGGGGACGGGCCCATGGTGTACAGGGTGTTCAGCATACGGAAGCTGTTCTTGGTGACCAGGGTACGGCCATCAACGCCCATACCGGCCAGGGTCTCGGTGGCCCACATCGGGTCGCCGGAGAACAGTGAATCGTATTCCGGGGTACGCAGGAAGCGAACCATACGCAGCTTCATGACCATGTGGTCCATCAGCTCCTGGGCTTCTTGCTCGGTGATCAGGCCTTTTTGCAGGTCACGCTCGATGTATATGTCCAGGAAGCTGGAGGTACGACCGAAGGACATGGCCGCGCCGTTCTGGGACTTGACCGCCGCGAGGTAGGCGAAGTAGGTCCACTGTACGGCTTCTTTGGCGGTCTTGGCCGGTACGGAGATGTCGCAGCCATATTTGGCAGCCATCACCTTCATCTGGGCCAGGGCACGGTGCTGCTCGGAGATCTCTTCGCGCAGACGGATGGTGGCTTCCAGGTTGACACCGTTTTCCAGGTCAGCCTGCAGGGACTTGAACTGGGCCAGTTTGTCGGCCATCAGGAAGTCGATACCGTACAGGGCAACACGACGGTAGTCACCGATGATACGGCCACGGCCGTAGGCATCCGGCAGACCGGTGATGACGCCGGACTTGCGGCAGTTCAGGATGTCTTTGGTGTAGACGTCGAACACGCCCTGGTTGTGAGTCTTGCGGTACTCGGTGAAGATCTTCTCGACCATGGGGTCAAGCTGGCGACCGTACACTTCGCAAGAGGTCTTGACCATCTTGATACCGCCGTTGGCGATGATGGCGCGCTTGAGCGGTTTGTCGGTCTGCAGACCAACGATTTGCTCCAGGCTCTGGTCGATATAGCCGGCATCGTGAGCGGTAATGGTGGAGGGCAGGTCGGTATCAAAATCGACCGGCGCGTGAGTGCGGTTCTCGATCTTGATGCCTTCCATGACCTTGTCCCACAGCTTGGTGGTAGCTTCGGTCGCGCCAGCCAGGAAGGACTCGTCACCTTCATACGGGGTGTAGTTCTTCTGGATGAAGTCACGGGTGTTGACAGAGGTCTGCCATTCACCGGCTGCGAAGCCTTCCCATGCTTTTTGGAACTGTTCGTTAAGTTCTGCCATTTTCATTACCTCTCAAGGTATTTATGTGTCTGCCGCCATCCTTAATGATGGCGACGGAAGATAAACCAGTAAGTCAGCCCAACCATGACGCCACCACCAATGATATTACCGATGGTGACGGGAATGAGGTTGTGCAGGACGAAGTTGGACACGGTCAGGTCGGCAAAGGTCGCCGGATCCTGGCCGATGGCCTGCCAGAATTCCGGGCTCGCGACGCTGTGGATGGCGATACCGACCGGGATCATAAACATGTTTGCAATGCTGTGCTCAAAACCGGAGGCCACGAACATGGCGACGGGGAGCAGCATCACCATCACCTTGTCGGTGGCGCTGCGGGCGCCGAAGGCCATCCACACGGCGAGACACACCATGAGGTTGCAGAGGATGCCAAGGGCCACGGCCTCGAAGAAGGTGTGATGGATCTTGTGCTGGGCCACTTTCATGGCGTTCAGCCCCCACTGACCATCCGCTGCCGTGTATTCCGCCGACATGATGATGAGGCCGACGATGATGAGACCGCCGATGAGGTTGCCGAAGTAGACCAGTCCCCAGTTCTTGAGCAGCTGGGCCCAGCTGATGCGATTGGCCGCCTTGGCTACCAGGGTGAGGGTAGTGGAGGTGAACAGTTCGGCGCCGAGCAGGACGCAGAGGATGAGACCGAGGGAGAAGCAGATGCCGCCCACCAGCTTGGACATGCCCCAGGCCATGCCGCTTGAGCCCGTGGTGACGGTGATATAGAAGACGAAGGCGATGGCGATGAAGGCGCCAGCAGTGATGGCCAGGGGAATGACCTTGTATGCGGGCTTGGTGGCCTTGGCATAGGTAATGTCTTCGGCCAGGGCGGCGATGGCTTCGGGCTTCAGACAATCAAAGGGAGATTCTGCTTTCAATTCTCAGTACCTGCATATTTTGCCTGTGGAAATCATAACAAAGGGGCTGATCCCCAAAATTGACTCCGATCAAGAATTACAGATTGTGAATGTAATTTTACTACAGGATTTTTCGCCATCCGGAAGCGTTTCTTTACACCAGGTTTCAGGTGAAACAGAAATGAGTCTGTTATTAATTTTATGATTTTTAAGAACTTATAAAGGGCGCCCTGAAAAACGTACCGGCAAGGCACCTGTGCAGCCGCACTGCACCATGAGTGCCAAATTAACAACCCCCTAAGAGGTATTTTTTGTCTTTTATTTCATCTTTGTGGCACGGCCAGCCAAAGCGTAGACCATAAAACAGAAGGGGCCATAAGGCCCCTTCGTCACGCTAGCATATCAGTTCCAGGTATGGATTCGTTTGGCTTTTTGCAATTTCTCGTAAGCGGCCAGCAGTTTCTGGTGCAGCGGGAACTGGGAGAGGGAGAGATCGGCGGCTTCCAGACCGTGGAAGCGCGCCTCGCCGCGGGCGTTGGCCCACGCCTGTGCCAGGGTCTCTTCCCCGAACATGCGGGCGAACACCGGGCGGTACTGCTCGGGGTCGCGTTCCTCGTCGAGGAAAAGCTCGACGCAGGCGCGCAGGGCGCGGTAGTAAGCAGCGCGATCCGCCGGGAACACCGACTGGTTGAACTCCATGGTCCAGTCGATGAGGTCGAGGGCGCTCTCCAGGTCGCCAGCGGCCAGCGCCAGCATGGCTTTGAGCTCACCGACGCGCAGGGTGTGCAGGGCAGTGCCCTTGGCGGCGGCGATGCCGAGCAGCTCGCGCACCCGGGTCCGCTCGTCGTGCCCCTCTTCATCCAGCTGGTCGAACAGGGCCATGTACTGCTCTGCGTCCCACTCGAGCGCCGGCAGCGCCAGGATGGTCTCCCGCAGGTGGGCCCCCATGGTGTTGTTGGCCAGCAGCAGATCTTCCACCGGATAGATGTCGGACATGCCGGGCACCAGGATACGGCAGGCGTAGACACCCAGATGCTCGTAGTCGGCGATGTAGACCGGCTGCTCCAGCTCGTGGAAGATGCCGATCAGGTGGTCGAACTCCTCTTGCGAGGTGCCACGGAAGTCCCAGTCGGCAAACTCGAAGTCGGACTCTTCCTTGAACAGATCCCAGCTGATGAGGCCGGAGGAGTCGATGAAGTGGGTCTCCAGGTTGTGGTGATCCGCCACCTGCTCGTTGTCGAACGACGGCGGCACGAAGACGTCCAGATCCTTGAGGCTGCGCCCTTGCAGCAGTTCGGTGACGGTACGCTCGAAGGCGACCTCGAAGCGCGGGTGGGCGCCGAAGGAGGCAAAGCAGGTGCCATTGCTCGGGTTGAGCAGCACCACGCAGATGACCGGATAACGGCCGCCGAGGGAGGCATCGAAGCTGTAGATGGGGAAGCCTTCGGCCTCCAGTGCATCGATGGACGCCTTGATGCCCGGGTAACGGGCGATGACCTCGCCCGGGATCTGGGGCAGGCTGATGGCCTCGGCGATGATCTTGTTCTTCACGTGGCGCTCGAACACCTCCGACAACCCCTGGGTGCGGGCCTCGGTGCGGGTGTTGCCGGCACTCATGCCGTTGGAAACATACAGGTTGCCGACGATGTTCATCGGGATATAGACGGTCTGGTGGTCGGACTGGCGCTCGAAGGGCAGGGCGACGATGCCGCGCTCCTCGTTGCCGGATTGCAGGTCCACCAGCATGTCGGCGGTCACTTCACCGTCCGGGTTGTAGAACTTGCGGGTGAAGGAGTCGAGCAGACCAGTGGGCAGCTGATCCCCCTCGATGGGGAACCACTTCTCGTTCGGGTAGTGGACGAAGTCGCCATTGGCGACCTGCTCGCCCAGGTAGAAGTCGGCGAAGAAGTAGTTGGTGGAGAGACGCTCGAAATACTCGCCAAGGGCGGAGGCGAGCGCCGCCTTCTTGCTGGCACCCTTGCCGTTGGTGAAGCAGAGGGCGCACTCCTTGTCCCGGATGTGCACGGACCAGACGTTGGGCACGGGGTTGAGCCAGGAGGCCTCTTCGATATCAAACCCCAGGGCTTGCAGCTTGGTCTGGAAGCGTTCGATGGAGTCTTCCAGCGCTGCGTCCTTGCCGGGAATAAAAGTGTGGTCGGTCATCACAATGTCCTGATTTTATGGGCTCATGTTTGGACGCAGATAATAGCATGAGTGACGGGGAAAGCGGCCAGGGCAATGGTGTGGGCTTGCCCAGGTCTGCATTGGATGGGCGGGGTGTGGCAGTGGGGCCGGGCGGTGCGCTGCGGGGCGGCGATTTTTCATGGGAAAGAGGGTTGGGTCATCAGTTTTACTTAACATAATTAAGATAAAGTAAATTTTATTATGACCCTGTGCCCTTCATCATGGCGTCAACCGTTGGCGGGGGAAGGAAAAGAGGGGAACGCCCGTGCCCGTTCCGCCGCCCCGTCTTGATGAACCTTGACCAGGAGTGCTGAATGTTCCCGATGATCCCCCGTATCGACCCCGAGATAGCCAGGTTGGCGCCGGGCTTTTGTGCCCTCAGCATCGTGGTGGAAGCCGCCCCCGTGATTGACACTCTGGTGGGGGAGCGGGCCCTGGCCCGGGCATGTGCGGCCCTTGGCACCGACGAGGCTCCTTGGGCCCTTGAACATCTGGCCGCCTGGGATCAGGTGTTCAAGGGGTTTGGCGCCAAGCCTGCCCGCACGCCCTGCTCGGCCCAGGCACTGCGCAAGCGGGTGCTGCGCGATGGCGTCTTGCCTGCCATCGATCCCGTTGTCGATCTCTACAACGCCATCAGCATCGAGTATGCCATTCCCGTGGGCGGGGAGGATCTGGCGGCCTATGTGGGAGCGCCGCGCCTGGTGATTGCCGATGGCAGCGAATGCTTTGACACCCTCAAAGAAGGGCTGCCAACCCAGGAGGCACCGGCTCCCGGAGAGGTGGTGTGGCGGGACGATCTCGGCGTCACCTGTCGCCGCTGGAACTGGCGCCAGGGGATCCGCACTCGCCTGAGCCTCTCTTCCCCCCGGATGTGGTTCATTCTGGAGTGTCTGCCGCCGATGCCGCGCACAGCCTTGTGGGAGGCCGGCGACAGGCTGATTGCCGGTCTTACGCAGATGATGCCTGGGGCCCGCATCGAGCAGACGCTGGTGGAGTGATTGAAGGAGCAGACGAAAAGATAAAAGGAGGCGCCCCATGCTCGCCCGGGCGGTCATGGGGCGGATCTTGCTCGCCATCACGCGCCATGCCACGTCTGTGCCACCCGCCTTTCCCCACCGCCTGCGAACACATCAGCAAGCAGAGGAACACAGCAACATGCCGGGCTGACATCGCCCCCTGGAGCTTGCCACGTCGGGGCCGGTGTACCCGGCCCTTTCAGCGCACCTAACCGATGAACTTCAACCCCAGAATGCCAACGATGATGAGCAGCAGGCAGAGCACCCGGGCCAGGGTGGCCGGTTCGTTGAACAGCCAGATCCCCATCAGCACGGTGCCGACCGCGCCGATGCCGGTCCAGACCGCATAGGCGGTGCCAAGGGGCAGCTGTTTGACCGCCATGGCGAGCAGCAGCACGCTCACGGCCATGGCGATCAGGGTCAGCAGGGTGGGGAGGGGACGGCTGAAACCGTCGGTGTATTTGAGGCCGATGGCCCAGGCGACCTCGAACAGGCCGGCCAACAGCAATAGCAACCAGGACATAAGGCAGATATTCCGCAGGAAGCAGGGTCGTCCCTGCGTATCAGGAGGCCTCGGGGCCGTCCCCGAGGGGCAGCGGGGCTGCCGATCGGTCTCAATGATGCCCCAAGTTGTAGCGGGATGCCAACCGGCTGGCCGCAGGTCGGCCAGGCCGACGGATATTGCAGCGAACGGCACAGAATATTGCGCAATTCGACTTGCGCCCGCCGTCACAATCCGTAATGTGGACAGACGCATTTTTTGCAACTCATATATTGTGAATCCCTTGTAAACGGCTGGCGCCAAGGCAGGGGGTCACGGGTACCACACACGATTTCTATAAGCAGCTATCCAGGGTAGGACATTATGAAAAAAGTAGGTTTGGTCGGTTGGCGTGGCATGGTGGGTTCGGTGTTGATGAGTCGGATGCAGGAAGAGAAGGATTTTGCCCGCATTCAACCCACCTTCTTCACCACCTCCCAGGCCGGTGAGGCCGCCCCCAATTTTGGCGTCGATGCCGGCACCCTGCAGGACGCCTTCGATCTCGAGGCGCTGGCCGCACAGGACGTCATCATCACCGCCCAGGGCGGCGACTACACCAAGGATGTCTATCCGCGCCTGAAAGCCGCCGGCTGGCAGGGCTACTGGATTGACGCCGCCTCCTCCCTGCGCATGGAGAAGGACGCCGTTATCATCCTGGATCCGGTCAACGGCGACGTCATCGAAGATGCCCTGAACAACGGCATCAAGACCTTCGTTGGCGGCAACTGCACCGTCAGCCTGATGCTGCTGGCCCTGGGTGGCCTGTTCAAGGCCGATCTGGTGGAGTGGGTGAGCGTGGCCACCTATCAGGCGGCCTCCGGTGGTGGTGCCCGCCATATGCGCGAGCTGGTCACCCAGATGGGCATGCTGCGGGATGAAGTGGCGGTGGAGCTGGCGGATCCCGCCTCCGCCATCCTCGACATCGAGCGCAAGATCACCGAGAAGACCCGCTCCGGCACCCTGCCGGTGGACAATTTCGGTGTGCCGCTGGCCGGTGGCCTCATCCCCTGGATCGACACCAAGCTCGACAACGGCCAGAGCCGTGAAGAGTGGAAGGGCCAGGCCGAGACCAACAAGATCCTGGGTATCGAAAACGCCGCCATTCCGGTGGATGGTCTGTGCGTGCGGATCGGGGCCCTGCGCTGCCACAGCCAGGCCTTCACCATCAAGCTGAAAAAAGATGTGCCCTTGGCCGAGATCGAAGCCCTGCTGGCCGCCCACAACGACTGGGTCAAGGTGATCCCCAACGATCGCGACATCACCGCCCGCGAGCTGACCCCGGCTGCCGTTACTGGCACCCTCAGCATCCCGGTGGGTCGTCTGCGCAAGCTCAATATGGGTCCGGAGTACCTGGCCGCCTTTACCGTGGGTGACCAGTTGCTGTGGGGCGCCGCCGAGCCGCTGCGCCGCATGCTCAACATCCTGCTGGCCCGCTGAGGTAGCGGCAGCAGGGAACAAGGAAGGCCTGGCCTTTCTTGTTCCCCTCTTCGTGCCTGTCCATAAAAAAGCGGCATCCCTTGGGATGCCGCTTTTTAATTTATCCAGTTTGACTCTTAGATGTTCTGTGCTTCGTTTGGCACGATGACAGAGGCATGATTTCCTTTCGGCCCCTGCTGCAGTTCAAAGTTGACTGCCTGACCTGCTTTCAAGGTCTTGTAACCTTCCATTTGAATCGTGGAGTAGTGAGCGAAGATGTCTTCACCACCGCCTTCCGGACAGATAAACCCAAATCCTTTTGCGTTGTTGAACCACTTGACTGTTCCGGTTGCCATACATCTACATCCTTTTATTGATTACCCTGAAGTCGTTGAGTAACCTGCGCCAGCCTTATATAACTAGGGCATGACCCCGTAGCAGACGGGCGCCGATTAGCAAGTAACCAATCTAGTCCAACTTTTAAGCGAGTCAAGAAGTTGTTAACAACCGATGTGATCTGGTTAACAAGTCTATTGACAATCTTGAGCGACACGGTAGTAATCTAGAGGTACCAAAGCGCAACTATGAGCAAGCAGAAAGAACTCTTTGCTAATGAAGAGATTGCAGAGGCAGAGAAAACGAAGCTGCAACCGCCACCCATGTACAAGGTCGTCCTGAACAACGACGACTACACACCGATGGAGTTCGTGGTGGAGGTGCTGCAAAGGTTCTTTGGTATGGATCTGGAGAAGGCCACTCAGGTGATGCTGAGCGTGCATTATAGTGGTAAGGGAGTCTGCGGCACATTTACCGCCGAGATTGCCGAGACCAAAGTGGTCCAGGTCAACACCTATTCACGTAACAACGAACATCCACTGCTATGTACCATGGAAAAGGCTTGAATCTGATGACTTGATGACTTGATGACTTGATGGCGATAACGACACCGCATTGTTGCTGTACTGAGGGGAGGTGCCTATGTTGAACAAAGATCTAGAAAAGACGCTGAACGAGGCTTTCAAGCTGGCCCGTGACGAGCGCCACGAATTCATGACCGTCGAGCACCTGTTGTTGGCCCTGCTGGATAACAGCTCAGCCCATGAGGCGCTGAGTTCATGTGGTGCGGATGTGGAACAGATGCGCAAAGAGATCCGCGCCTTCATCAATCAAACGACCCCGCTCATCCCCCGTGACGACGAAGACAGGGAAACCCAGCCGACGCTGGGCTTCCAGCGCGTGCTGCAACGTGCCGTCTTCCATGTCCAGTCGTCCGGCAATACCGAGGTGAGCGGTGCCAATGTCCTGGTCGCCATCTTCAGCGAACAAGAGTCCCAGGCCGCCTACTTCCTGAAAAAAGCCGAAATAAGCCGCCTGGATGTGGTGAACTTCCTGTCCCACGGGGTGCGCAAGGACAACAAGCCCGAGAGTGGTGGCAACAATGCGGAATCTGATGACGAGGTATCCTCTGCCCAGATAGAAAGCTTTGCCACCAACCTCAACCAGCTGGTGCTGGAGGGGCGCATCGATCCGCTCATCGGCCGTGATCAGGAGCTCAATCGCACCATTCAGGTATTGTGCCGCCGTCGCAAGAACAACCCCTTGCTGGTCGGGGAAGCCGGCGTGGGCAAGACCGCCATCGCCGAAGGGCTTGCCTACCGTATCGTCAAGGGGGATGTGCCCGAGGTGATTGCGGGTAGCACCATCTACTCCCTGGACATGGGCTCCCTGCTGGCGGGCACCAAGTATCGTGGTGACTTCGAGAAGCGCCTCAAGGTGCTGCTCAAGCAGATTGAACGTCAGGAGGGGGCCATCCTCTTCATCGACGAGATCCACACCATCATTGGCGCTGGTGCGGCTTCCGGTGGCCAGCTGGATGCGGCCAACCTCATCAAGCCGCTGCTCTCCAATGGTTTGCTGCGCTGCGTGGGCTCCACCACCTACCAGGAATATGCCCAGATCTTCGAGAAGGACAGGGCCCTTGCTCGCCGCTTCCAGAAGATCGACATCGTCGAACCCACAGTAGACGACACCACTCGCATTCTGATGGGACTCAAGAGCCGTTATGAGTCTCACCATGGCGTGCGTTACACCGTCAAGGCGATCCGGGCGGCGGTGGAGCTCTCCGCCAAGTACATCAATGATCGCCATCTGCCTGACAAGGCCATCGACGTCATCGACGAAGCGGGTGCAGGGCAACGCCTCTTGCCCGTCAGCAAGCGCAAGAAGGTGATCAATGTGCCGGAAATCGAGGCCATTGTTGCCAAGATTGCCCGTATTCCCGAGAAATCTGTCTCCTCCTCCGACAAGGAGGTGCTGAAGAACCTGGAGCGCAATCTCAAGATGGTGGTGTTCGGGCAGGACAAGGCCATCGAGGTGCTGACCGATGCCATTCGGTTGTCACGTTCAGGGCTTGGCAACGAACGCCGACCTGTGGGCTGCTTCCTGTTTGCCGGCCCGACCGGGGTGGGCAAGACCGAAGTGACCCAGCAACTTGGCAAGGCGCTCGGGGTCGAGGTATTGCGATTTGACATGTCGGAATACATGGAACGCCATACCGTGTCCCGGTTGATCGGGGCTCCTCCCGGTTACGTGGGATTCGAGCAGGGAGGGCTGTTGACCGACTCCGTCCTCAAGCATCCGCACTCCGTCGTGCTGCTTGACGAGATCGAGAAGGCGCACCCGGATGTCTTCAACTTGCTGCTGCAGGTGATGGACAACGGTACCCTGACGGACAACAACGGGCGCAAGGCAGATTTTCGCAATGTGATCCTGGTGATGACCACCAACGCAGGGGTTCAGGAGACCCAGCGCAAGTCCATCGGTTTCCAGCAGCAGGACATGAGCCACGATGCCATGGCGGTGATTAACAAGACGTTCAGTCCGGAGTTCCGCAACCGGCTCGATCACACCATCTGGTTCAACCATCTCGACATGAGAGTGATCCATCAGGTGGTCGACAAGTTCATCGTCGAGTTGCAGGTTCAGCTGGATGCCAAGGGCGTTTCACTGGAGGTGTCTGAAGAGGCGCGCCACTGGTTGGCAGAGAAAGGGTATGACAGGGCAATGGGGGCAAGACCCATGGGCCGGGTCATTCAGGAGCACCTCAAGAAGCCCCTGGCCAACGAGATCCTGTTCGGTTCCCTGGTCGATGGCGGCATCGTGAAGGTCGAGCTGGTGAACAACAGCCTCAGCTTTGATTTTCAGGTCAACGTTGAAGCTGTCTCTCACTGACTGTGAGCAAGGCCGGAAATGACAAAAAACCCCAACCGAGAGGCTGGGGTTTTTTGCTGAATTCCTGGCTTAGCGAGAGCGGAAAACAATACGTCCCTTGGAGAGATCGTACGGAGTCAGAGCCACCGTTACTTTGTCCCCAGTCAGGATACGGATGTAGTTTTTGCGCATCTTGCCGGAAATATGAGCGATAACCACGTGACCATTTTCCAGTTCCACACGGAACATGGTATTGGGCAAGGTTTCGAGAATGGTACCCTGCATCTCAATACTGTCTTCTTTAGCCATTGAATCCTCTTGATAAGCCACAACAAAAAACCGCTGGATCATGCCGGATTTAAGGCTATGTGTAAAGTTTACTCGGGCTTGGTGTCGATTTTTTTCCATTCGCCCTGTACCAGCAGCTCATGGGGCAGGTATTGGCGCTTGTAATTCATCTTGCGGCACTCCTCCACCAGATACCCCAGATAGAGCCACTGACGACCGGTACGTCTGGCCAGTTCCAACTGGCTCAGGATGGCGAAGGTGCCGAGCGACCGGTCGGCATAGTCGGGGTCGAAGAAGGTGTACATGGCGCTCAGAGAGTGGGGAAGCAGGTCCGTGGTGGCCACGCCGATGAGGCGTCCCTCCTTGCGCATCTCCAGATAGAGGGGGGGCATCCAGTCGCAGTGCAGGAACCCCTTGTATTGGGTCCGGCTCGGTGGATACATGCTGCCATCCCGATGGCGCTCACGGATATAGCGTTCATAGAGCTGGTAATACTCGGGCTTGTCGTCATAGCTCAGTACGAGTTCGAGATCCCGGTTCAACTGGCGGATGCGTTTCTGCCCACGACTCGGGATGAAGCGTTCACTGTGTATGCGCAAGGATTGGCAGGCGCTGCAGGCGGGGCAGTGAGGACGATAGATGTCGTTGCCACTGCGCCGGAATCCTGCCGTCAGCAGCCGTTCGTACCCGGCGGCGTTGAGCAGTTCATGGTCCATCAGGACCAGCAACTGCTCCTGCTCGTGACCGAGGTAGCTGCACGGGTGCCTGGGGGTCAGCCCGACCTTGAGGATCACTTCTTCACTCATAGGCTGATTCTCCTCGGTTGCCAGCATCCCTCTTGCAACGGTTGCCGGGTCAGGGTGGCCAGGGTGGTCAGAAAGCGCTGCCTTGGCCACTCCTGGACGCCCAGCGTGGCCAGAAAGTCGTTTTGCATCTGGCAGTCGATGAGGGCACCGCCGTGCCCTGCAAAGTGGCGACAGAGGGCCACCATGGCCAGTTTGGCGCCATTGTCGATGCGGCTGAACATGGATTCACCACAAAAGAGTCGACCCAGGGAGAGACCATAGAGGCCTGCCTGCAACTGATCATCCTGCCAGATCTCGATGGAGTGGGCATGACCGAGGCGATGAAGGCGCCGATAGGCGTCGATCATGGGGGCACTTATCCAGGTGCCGCTGGCGGTGCGACGGGGGGCGGCGCAGGCTGCAATGACGTCATCAAAGGCGCGATTGATGTAAATCTCGAAGGGGGTGCGGCGCAAACACTTCTGCAGGCTGCGGCCGATGTGGAGTTCCTCGGGCACGATGACTCCCCTGGGATCCGGTGACCACCACAGCAGTGGCTGATGGGGTTCATTCCACGGAAAGATCCCGCTGTGGTAAGCTGCCAGCAATCGAGTGGGGGAGAGATCTCCCCCAATCGCGAGCAGCCCGTTGGGCTCTTCCAGCGCATGGCTGGGGGAGGGAAACCAGCACAGCTCATCATCCAGTTCGGTAAGATAGCGAGACATAAGGCAGAGGTTCATAGATGAAGGCCATTATCCTGATAGTATCCAGCTTGCTTGGCTTTGTCACGGCACCGGCCTGGAGTGCGGTGTATGAACGCAACACGGCGCGTCCGGTGGAGCAGGTGGTCTTCGGCCAGGTGGATGCGGTGCGCAACATCACCCAGCGCCAGATGGTGGAATCAGAGCATTCCGGCTGGAAAACTCTGGGAGGGGCCGTGCTTGGCGGGCTGCTCGGCAACCAGTTTGGCGGTGGGCACGGGCGGGAGATTGCCACTGCGGTCGGGGCACTGGCGGGAGCGGCGGCGGTGCAGCAGTTTCAGTCAGGGGGCAGCGTGGTGGAGAACAAGCTGGTGGAGCTGCTGATCCGCAACGAGCAGAATGGGCTCATCAACGTGATCCAGGATTACGATCCGGCCATGGTCTTTGCGCAGGGCGACAAGGTACGCATCCTCTATTTCAACGATGGAGTGCGGGTCGACAAGACCTATTGAACGGTGAAGAAGGGATTGACCCGGCGGCCGCCACACAAGGGGCGCCGGGCGGTACTACACGGAGTGTCTCTGCTGATGCTTGCTCAGACGTCCTGACAGACTATCTTGTCTCGCCCGGTATTCTTTGCCTGATACAACTGGCGATCTGCCTCGCTCAGCGCCTCGTCCATGGAGAGCCGCCCGACATTGATGACGCCGAAACTGGCGCGTACAAAGAGCGATATCTCCCGCGACAGCGGTTGCTGGCGCATTTGCAGACGAAGCCCTTCCAGTCGCTTGAGCAGCACGGGAACGGGGCAGTGGGGCACCATCAGGGCAAATTCTTCACCACCGAATCGGGCTATCATGGCATCCGGGAAGAACTGGGTGAGCAGCCTGGCCAGATGACAGAGCAGCTGATCGCCGATGGCATGCCCCCAGTGATCATTGACCTGCTTGAAGTGATCCACATCGAGCACGCACAGGGAGAGCTGCGCCTGATGGCGCTGATGCTCCTCGAACCACTTTTGACCCTCGTTGAACCAGTAGCGTCTGTTGTAAAGTCCGGTCAGGTAGTCTCGGTTGGCCGATTCCTGGATGTTGTTGAACTGCTCAAGGGCCTCCAGGTTGTGGCTGACCCGGCACTGCAGCTCCTCGGGTTCAAAGGGCTGATTGAGAAAATCATTCGCCCCTTGCTTGAGGTAGCGTGCCGAGAGGCCGTGTTTGTCCGACACCGAGATGCCGATGATGGCGAGCTGCTGCTTGCTGTAGCGCTCGCGCAGCATTCGCACCAGGCTGATGCCGTCGATCTCCGGCATGTAGTAGTCCACCAGCATCAGGCGAATGGCGGGGTGCTGCTCGAGCTGCGCCAGCGCATCGCGGGCTGAATTGGCCTCGTGCACCTGCAACAACTGCTTGCGCAACTGGGCCGCGGTACGGTGACGGGAGGTGCGTGAATCGTCGACCACCAAGACTTCGATGGCCTGGTTGAGGTAGAGGCGGTGCACCAGACCGACGGCATATTGCAGGGAGTGACGTGAATCCTTCATCACATAGTCCAGCACCCCGGCTTCCAGCCAGGCTTCCCGCTTCTCTTCGCTGATGTCGGCCGTCAGGATCACCACCGGCAACCCACGCTCCCTCAGCACATTGACAGCTTCTCCGCTGGGGGCGTCCGGCAGGGTGAGATCCACCAGGGCGACCACATAATCTTCCCCATGGCAATCGCGAGCCCCTTCAAGGGTATCGAAGGCGTCGATTTCCAGCCCGGTCTGCTGCGCAATGGCCTGGGTCAGCATGCGGCGTACCGTCAGGCTGTCTTCCACTATCATTATTTTTCGTTTCATCCTGCTCCTTGCAATAAAAAAGGGCATGCCAACTGGCATGCCCTTTATATCCTTCCGATTATTGTGCGTCCAGATATCGCTCTGCATCGAGGGCGGCCATGCAGCCGGTCCCTGCGGAGGTGATCGCCTGGCGGTAGACGTGATCGGCCACGTCGCCGGCGGCGAACACGCCCGGGATGCTGGTCTGGGTTGCGAACCCTTCCAGTCCGCCACGCACCTTCAGATAGCCGTTTTCCATCGCCAGCTGCCCTTCGAAGATCTGGGTGTTGGGCTGGTGACCGATGGCGATGAAGACCCCCATCAGCGGCAGCTCGGAGGTGGTGTCATCCCGGGTGCTGCGCAGGCGCACGCCGGTGACGCCCATGTCGTCACCCAGTACTTCGTCCAGGGTCTGATGGGTGTGCAGGACGATATTGCCGCTCTTGACCTTGTCGTTGAGGCGCTTGATCAGGATCTTCTCGGCGCGGAACTCGTCGCGGCGATGGATGAGGTGCACCTTCTTGGCGATGTTGGCCAGATAGAGAGCCTCTTCCACGGCGGTGTTGCCGCCACCGACCACGGCCACTTCCTGGTTGCGGTAGAAGAAGCCGTCACAGGTGGCGCAGGCGGAGACGCCGCGGCCCTTGAAGGCCTCTTCTGAGGGCAGACCCAGGTATTTGGCGGAGGCGCCGGTGGCGAGGATCAGCGCATCGCAGGTGTATTCCCCGTTGTCGCCCTTGAGGCGGAAGGGACGCTCGGTCAGCGTCACTTCATTGATGTGATCAAAGAGGATGCGGGTATCGAACTTCTCTGCATGCTCTTTCATGCGCTCCATCAGGGCCGGGCCGGTCAGCCCTTCCGCGTCCCCTGGCCAGTTTTCCACTTCGGTGGTGGTGGTCAGCTGACCACCTTGCTGCATGCCGGTGATGAGCAGGGGATTGAGGTTGGCGCGAGCGGCATAGACGGCCGCAGTGTAACCTGCCGGACCGGATCCCAGGATCAGCAGTTTGCTGTGAGTGACTTGGCTCATGATGTGATTTCCGAGACGTGATGAGTTTGCGCGATTGTAGGTAATTCGTGATCCGTGGTCAAAGGCCAGCGCATCGATTGGGGCAATCGCCAACAAGAGGGGTGAGCCGGGGATGGCAGGCATAAAAAAACCGCCCATCGCGGGCGGATTTTCACTCATCTACCTCCCTTTGCAGGGACGCGATCAGTTCAGCAGGGTCAGGGGATCCGTGTAAGCCAGATTGTGGGCCACGGCAACCTCCTTGCAGGTGATTTTGCCCGCCATCACGTTCAGGCCGTGCAACAGGTGGGGATCGGCGAGCAGAGCGTTGCGATAGCCCTGTTCGGCCAGCTTGATGATGAAGGGGAGGGTGGCGTTGTTCAGGGCCACGGTGGAGGTCCGCGCCACGGCACCCGGCATGTTGGCCACGCAGTAGTGCACCACCTCGTCGACGATGAAGGTGGGATCTTCATGGGTGGTGGCATGGGAGGTCTCGACACAGCCGCCCTGGTCGATGGCCACGTCCACGATGGCCGCACCGGGTTTCATGCGAGCAATGTGGTCACGGCTGACAAGTTTTGGCGCAGTGGCGCCAGGCACCAGCACGCCGCCGATGACCAGGTCCGCCGCCAGCAGATGGCGCTCCAGGGTCTCGCGGTTGGAGTAGACCACCTTGGCAGCCCCCTGGAACTCGCTGTCGAGACGGCGCAGGGTATCGACGTTGTTGTCGAGGATGGTGACGTCGGCACGCAGGCCGACGGCCATGCGGGCTGCGTTGGAGCCCACCACACCACCACCGATGATCACCACCTTGGCCGGTTCCACACCGGGCACACCACCGAGCAGCACGCCGCTGCCGCCACGGGATTTCTCCAGTGCCTGGGCACCGGCCTGAATAGACATGCGTCCGGCCACTTCCGACATGGGGGCCAGCAGGGGCAGACCGCCACGACCGTCTGTGACGGTTTCATAGGCGATGCAGACGGCACCACTGTCGATGAGATCCTGGGTCTGGGCCAGGTCCGGCGCCAGATGCAGATAGGTAAAGAGGGTCTGGCCAGGACGCAGCATGGCCCGTTCCACTGCCTGGGGTTCCTTGACCTTGACGATCATCTCCGCCTTGGCGAAAACTTCGGCAGCGGAGGCCAGGATCTCGGCTCCGGCAGCCAGATAATCTGCGTCACTGAACCCAATGCCATTTCCTGCGCCGCTTTGGACGAAAACAGTATGGTTTCGTGCTGTCAGTTCACGTACACTGGCCGGAACCATGCCTACGCGATATTCATGGTTTTTTATTTCCTTAGGTACACCGATAATCATGCTATCCCTCGTCTATCGATTGGTGGTTTATGTTGCCTAGATGTTAAGCGATATTTGCGCCTAGTATATTCAGGTATTGACAGGATTTGTGACCATTATTATAAAGTGACTGGTGATTCTTACCAAAAAATAGCCAAAGGATGGAATTAAATGATGGAAGCTAAGAGTCGGCTAAAGGATTTGGACAGGATTGACCGCAACATTCTGAATGAACTGCAAAAGGATGGCAGGATTTCGAACGTTGAGTTGTCCAAACGAGTTGGCCTGAGTCCCACACCGTGTCTGGAACGGGTTCGTCGCCTGGAGCGACAAGGGTATATCGAAGGATATGCCGCCATTCTGAACCCTCATTATCTGGACGCGTCTCTGCTGGTGTTCGTGGAAATTACCCTCAATCGTGGCGCCCCCGATGTGTTCGAGCAGTTCAACAAGGCTGTTCAGGTGCTCGAAGAGATCCAGGAGTGCCATCTGGTGTCCGGTGATTTCGACTATCTGCTCAAGACCCGCGTCAGCGACATGTCCGCTTACCGCCGCCTGCTGGGTGAAACCCTGCTGCGTCTGCCGGGCGTGAACGACACCCGCACCTACGTGGTGATGGAAGAGGTCAAACAGAGCAGTCGTCTGGTGATCAGCACCCGATAAGCGGGGTTGTGCTGTGACTTGCAAGTTCCATGACGAGTCACGATAGTCAGAAACGAGCGGCCGGTCCGCTCGTTTCTTCTTATAGAGAGTTTCAGGCCCGCCCTCAGGCACTGGCTGACAATCGGTGGGCTTTTCAGGGATACTAGGCCCCCTATCCCCGCATTCATGTTTTCACAAAGGAGCCGGAGTTTGGCCGATAAAAAGCTGTTTACTCCTTTATCAGGTACACAACGGATCTTCGAGGCCGTCTTGATCGCCATCACCTTGATGGCTGCCTATCTTTTGCTTGCCCTGCTGACCTACCATCCCGCCGATCCCGGCTGGTCGCAAACCTCCTGGCAAGGGGAGGTGAAAAACCTCGCGGGCAGCGCCGGTGCCTGGCTCGCCGACATCACCATGTTTACCTTCGGGGCCTTCTCCTATCTGGTGCCCCCTCTGGTGGTGCTGCTTGGCTGGAGCCTGTTCTGGCGCCCGAGCAAGCTGCTGGAAGTGGATTACCTCACCCTGTCGGTACGGATCATCGGCTTCGTGCTGACGGTGCTTGGCATGTCCGCCATCGCCAGCATGAACTTCAACGACTTGCAGAACTTTTCCGCCGGCGGCCTGGTGGGGGATGTGATCGCCTCCGCCGTGGTGCCGCTGTTTGGCGGCGTGGGGGCCAACCTGATGCTGCTCTGCTTCGTGGCGACCGGCATCACCCTCTTTACCGGCTGGTCCTGGCTCACCATTGTCGAGCGCATCGGTGCCGCCTGCACCGGCTCAGTCAGCGCCATCTACCATTTCCCCACCACCCTGGGCCGCTGGCTCACCGGTGGCTGGCGCCAGCCCCGCTATGAGGGGCCGGATCCCCTGCTGGAAGGGGGCGTGGGCAGCTTCGATCAGGAAGAGGATGACGAAGACCCCCACGGCAGCTGGACACGCAACCCCAAGGCGAAGAATCGCGCTCAAAAGACAAAAGCTGACGAATGGCTGCCGGAGCTTGACGAAGACACCTTCCAGTTCGATCCGCAGTTTGACGACGAAGAGGACGAGGCTCCGGCGCCTGCCGCCAAGGGCAAGCGCGTGGCCAATGGCCGTCCGCGTCCCGCCGTGCGCCAGGAAGAAGATGACCTCGACTTGCCCTGGGCGGAGGGGGATGACGAACCCGATGCTCCCGTTGCCGCTGCGCCGGTGAAAGCCAAGCGCCGTCCCCAGCCCGGTCTGGCCCCTTTACCGAGCATCGATCTGTTGGACAGGCCGCCCGCCAAGACCCAGATGATGAGCAAGGACGAGCTGGAGCGCATGGGCCGGCTGGTGGAGGCGAAGCTCGCCGATTACAACGTGCAGGCCAAGGTGGTGGGCGTCTATCCCGGTCCCGTCATTACCCGCTTCGAACTGGACCTGGCGCCGGGCATGAAGGCGAGCAAGATCACCAATCTTTCCCGGGATCTCGCCCGTTCTCTCTCTGCCAGCAGCGTGCGGGTGGTGGAGGTGATCCCGGGCAAGACGTTCGTCGGGATCGAGCTGCCCAACCGGGTACGCCAGACCGTCTACCTGCGGGAAACCCTCGACTGCGAGGCGTTCGCGGCCAGCCGCAATCCGCTCACCATGGGGCTGGGTCAGGACATCGCGGGGGAACCCGTGGTGGTGAACCTCGCCAAGATGCCTCACCTGCTGGTGGCCGGTACCACGGGCTCGGGCAAGTCGGTGGGGGTGAACACCATGATCATCTCCATGCTCTACAAATCCTCCCCCGAGGATCTGCGCTTCATCATGATCGACCCCAAGATGCTGGAGCTCTCGGTCTATGAAGGCATTCCGCATCTGCTGACCGAGGTGGTCACCGACATGAAGGATGCCGCCAACGCCCTGCGCTGGTGCGTAGGCGAGATGGAGCGTCGTTACAAGCTGATGTCCGCGGTCGGGGTGCGCAACCTCAAGGGGTACAACGACAAGGTGTTGGCCGCCATCGAGGCGGGGGATCCCCTGGTCGACCCCCTGTGGCGTCCGGGCGACTCCATGGATCAGATGCCGCCGGAGCTGGAAAAACTGCCCCACATCGTGGTGGTGGTGGACGAGTTCGCCGACATGATGATGATCGTCGGCAAGAAGGTTGAGGAGCTTATCGCCCGTATCGCCCAGAAGGCGCGTGCGGCCGGTATTCACCTTATCCTCGCGACCCAGCGTCCGTCGGTGGATGTCATTACCGGCCTCATCAAGGCCAACATCCCGACCCGTATCTCCTTCCAGGTGTCGAGCAAGATCGATTCGCGCACCATCCTGGACCAGGGGGGCGCCGAATCCCTGCTCGGCATGGGTGACATGCTCTACATGCCTGCCGGCACCTCCAACCCCACCCGTGTCCACGGTGCCTTCGTCGATGACCACGAGGTACACAAGGTGGTGGCGGACTGGAAACTGCGTGGCGAGCCGGATTACATCGACGAGATCCTCTCCGGCGAGTCGGACGGCGAGGGCGGCGGTGGCGACTTCGACGGGGGCGGCGATGAAGAGCTCGATCCCCTGTTCGACGAGGCGGTGGCCTTCGTGGTGGAATCCCGCCGTGGCTCCACCTCCAGCGTCCAGCGCAAGTTCAAGATCGGTTACAACCGGGCGGCCCGTCTCATCGAGCAGATGGAAAACCAGGGCATCGTCAGCGCCCCGGGCGGCAACGGCCAGCGCGACGTGCTGGCACCGCCGCCGGTTCGTGACTAAGCCTAACTCCTGTATCATTCTGGCCATGCCCTCTGCGGGCGTGGCCTTTTATCGAGAACCTCCCTATGAAGAGCCTGATGAAAAAACAACTATTGATGGGTTCCATTCTGCTGGTCGCCAGCAGCCAGGTATGGGCCGATGCGGCCAGTGATCTCAAGGAGAAGCTCTCCTCCGTCAATCTCTTCTCCGCGACATTTGCCCAGACCGTTTATGACAGCAAGGGCAAGGAGCTGCAAAAGGCGAGCGGCTCCCTGCTGGTGCAGCGACCCAACCGCTTCAACTGGCACACTACCTCCCCGGACGAGAGCCTGATCGTGGCCGATGGCAAGGATGTGTGGGTGTACGACCCCTTCGTCGAGCAGGTCACCGCCCTCAAGATGAAGGATGCGGTGCTCAACACCCCCTTCGTGCTCATCGCGGGCAACGACAACAGCCTCTGGAAGAACTATGACGTGACCCAGGAAGGGGATGTCTATACCGTCACCAGCCGCAACAAGGACGAGCTGATCGCCTCCTTTCGCATCACCTTCGACCGTCAGAACAACATCAGTCGCTTCGACGTGAAAGAGGCCCAGGGCCAGTGGAGCGAGTTCACCCTGAGCAGCTTCAACCGCAAACCGGTGCTCAAGGGCAACGAATTTGTCTTCAAGATCCCGAAGGGGGTCGAGCTGGACGACCAGCGCTGATGAGCCAGCCGTTACCGGCGTTATCGTCTGACCGGGCGTCATGGACGACCGGTCAGATGCAAGGTCAATGCAGATGAGCAATTTATCCCTGGATTTCTCCTCGGACTTTCGTCCGCTGGCGGCCCGGATGAGGCCGCAAACCCTCGAGCAGTACATCGGCCAGCAGCATATCCTGGGGCCGGACAAGCCCCTGCGAAAAGCGATCCTGGCGGGGCACTGCCACTCCATGATCCTCTGGGGCCCCCCCGGCACCGGCAAGACCACGCTGGCAGAACTGGTTGCCCACTACTGCCAGGCGGAGGTGGAGCGGCTCTCGGCGGTCACCTCCGGCATCAAGGAGATCCGCGCCGCCCTCGACAAGGCGAAGGAGAACGGCTGGCGCGGGGTGCGCACCATCCTGTTCGTGGATGAAGTCCACCGCTTCAACAAGAGCCAGCAGGATGTCTTCCTGCCCCACATCGAAGACGGCACCATCACCTTCATCGGCGCCACCACCGAGAACCCCTCGTTCGAGCTCAACAATGCGCTGCTCTCCCGGGCCCGGGTCTATCTGCTCAAGAGGCTGGAGGAGCAGGACATCCTCGCCATGATCGATCAGGCGATGCAGGACCCGCGCGGCCTCAATGACCCTAGCCTGCGCTTTGCCCCCGGGGCCAAGGAGGCGCTGGCGAAAGCCGTGGACGGGGACGGGCGCAAGTCTCTGAACTATCTGGAGCTCCTTGCCGACATGGCCGAGGCCGACAGCTCAGGGGCGCGGGTGATCGACAGTACCCTGCTCGCCGCCGTGGTGGGGGAGCACGTGGCCCGTTTCGACAAGGGCGGCGATCACTTCTACGACCTCATCTCGGCGGTGCACAAGTCCATTCGCGGCTCGGCGCCGGATGCGGCCCTCTACTGGTATGCCCGCATGGTGAGCGCCGGCTGCGATCCCCTCTACATCGCCCGCCGCTTGCTGGCCATTGCCTCGGAAGATGTGGGCAACGCCGATCCCCGTGCCATGCAGGTGGCGCTCTCGGCCTGGGACTGCTTCCATCGCATCGGTCCGGCGGAAGGGGAGCGGGCCATCGCCCAGGCCATCGTCTACCTCGCCTGCGCCCCCAAGAGCAATGCGGTCTACACCGCCTGGAAGGCGGCGCTTCACGACGCCAAGAACCTGCCGGACTTCGAGGTGCCGCCGCACCTTCGCAATGCCCCTACCAAGCTCATGAGCGAGCTGGGCTACGGCGCCGAGTATCGCTACGCCCACGACGAGCCGGGGGCCTATGCCGCCGGCGAGCAGTACTTCCCCCCGGAGCTTGCCGGCAAGCAGTACTATCAGCCCACCGAGCGGGGGCTTGAGAAGCAGATAGCCCAGAAGCTCGACTATCTGCATGAGCTGGACAAGCAGAGCCCGCGCAAGCGATAGGAAAGACCTTCAGGTTCCTTGCCCGGAAAAGGGCACGGCCAGGGCATCAGGGGAGGGGGTTCCCGGCAAAAACGGGCGCAATAGTCCCTGTTCGGGCGGGGGGGCGGTCTGCTACACTGCCCGTCTGACCCCGGTTGTCTTGGCCTTGCACCATCTTCTTGATTTCGAAGGCCCGATTCCGAAGGCAAAGGGGTGCGCCAACCGATGTTAACTTCCGGATCTGTTTCCCAACCCGGTCACGATGACCCGGGCCCAGATCCCATTAAAAAAGTAGGTAAACCATGCTGGATCCCAAATATCTGCGCAGCGACATCACCGAAGCTGCCGCTCGTCTGGCGACACGTGGCTACGTTCTGGACGTAGCGGCGGTCAATGTTCTGGAAGAGAAACGCAAGGATCTGCAGTCCCGCACCCAGGAGCTGCAGGCCGAGCGCAACGCCCGCTCCAAGTCCATCGGTGAGGCTGCCCGTCGTGGTGAAGATGTTGCCCCCCTCAAGGCCGAGGTGACCAAGATCAACGACGAGCTCGAGACCAGCAAGGTCGAGCTGGAGGCCCTGCTGGCCCAGCTCAAGGGGATCGCCGACGCCATCCCCAACCTGCCGAGCGAGACCACCCCGGTGGGCCGTGACGAGAACGACAACGTGGAGGTCCGCCGCTGGGGTACACCGCGTGAGTTCGATTTCCCGGTACGCGACCACATCGATCTGGGTGAGGCGGCCAAGGGGGTCGACTTCAAGAACGGCGTCAAGCTTTCCGGTGCCCGTTTCGTGGTGATGAAGGGCCAGATTGCCCGTCTGCACCGCGCCCTGGCCCAGTTCATGCTGGACCTGCACACCCTGCAGCACGGCTACACCGAGTGCTACGTGCCCTATCTGGTCAACCCGGACAGCCTGTACGGCACCGGCCAACTGCCCAAGTTCTCCCAGGATCTCTTCAATACCGGCATCGAAGGGGAAGGGGAAGACGAAGGCAAGGTGCGCAAGTTCTCCCTCATCCCGACCTCCGAAGTGCCGCTCACCAACATGGCCCGTGACGAGATCTTCGACGAGCAGGAGCTGCCCATCAAGATGACCGCCCACAGCCCCTGCTTCCGCTCCGAAGCGGGCTCCTACGGTCGTGATACCCGTGGCCTCATCCGTATGCACCAGTTCGACAAGGTCGAGATGGTGCAACTGGTGCACCCGGAAAAATCCTGGGATGCCCTGGAAGAGATGGTGGGTCACGCCGAGAAGGTGCTGCAACTGCTGGAGCTGCCGTATCGCGTGATGGCGCTTTCCACCGGTGACATGGGCTTCTGCGCCGCCAAGACCTACGATCTGGAAGTGTGGCTGCCGGCCCAGAACACCTATCGCGAGATCTCCTCTGTCTCCAACTGCACCGACTTCCAGGCGCGCCGTATGCAGGCTCGCGTGCGTATCGACGGCAAGCCGCAGCTCATTCACACCCTGAATGGTTCCGGTCTGGCGGTGGGTCGTACCCTGGTGGCCGTGCTCGAGAACTACCAGCAGGCAGATGGCCGCATCGCCATCCCGGCTGCGCTGCAATCCTACATGGGCGGCCTGACCCACATCGGGTAAGCGCTCGTTGCAGACGACAACGCCATGGCATGCCATGGCGTTGTGCATTCTGGGCCCGGGAAACCCGCCGCAAGGGGAAGGGATAGCTCCCTTCGGGCCTGTAACACAATTTTATCAAGCATTGCGCAATCGTTTTTGTTAGACTGCGCCGCAATTTCGCAGGACATCTTTTTCTATGGTCTGGATTGATTACGCCATCATCGGCATCGTCGGTTTCTCCGCCCTCATCAGCCTGGTGCGCGGCTTTCTCAAGGAGGCCATGTCTCTGGTCACCTGGTTCGTCGCCTTTTTCATTGCCAGCCATTTCTATCCCGATCTCGCCGTCTATTTCACCTCTTTTTCCGATGCCATGGTTCGCAACGGTCTGGCCATCGCCGCCCTGTTCGTGGCGACCCTGATCCTGGGGAGCGTGGTGAACTACGTGGTGGGCCTGCTGGTGGAAAAGACCGGGCTTTCTGGCACCGACAGGGTGCTCGGGGTCTGTTTTGGCGCCATTCGAGGGGTGCTGATCGTCAGCGCCCTGCTGTTTTTCATGGATACCTTCACCAGCCTCTCCCAGAGCGACTGGTGGGTGGCGTCCAGGCTGGTGCCGGAGTTCAAGCCGGTGATCCAGTGGTTTTTCGGGTTCATGATGAACTCGTCCAGTTTTCTTCAACAGGTACAGTGACTTCGAGGTAGCAAAGACATGTGCGGTATTGTCGGTATAGTTGGCACCACCCCCGTCAATCAGGCCCTCTACGACGCCTTGACGGTGTTGCAGCACAGGGGACAGGATGCCGCCGGGATCGTGACCATTGACAGTGGAAACTTCCGGCAACGCAAGGCCAACGGTCTGGTGAAGGATGTGTTTGAAGTGCGCCACATGCAGCGCCTGAAAGGGAATATCGGCATCGGACACGTCCGTTATCCCACCGCAGGCAGCTCCAGTGCGGCAGAGGCGCAGCCGTTTTACGTGAACTCCCCCTACGGCATGGTGCTGGCCCACAACGGCAACCTCACCAACGCCAAGGAGCTCAAGGAGCAGCAGTTCAAGGTGGCCCGCCGCCACATCAACACCACCTCGGACTCCGAAGTGCTGTTGAACGTGCTGGCCCACGAGCTGGACTTGTGCGACAAGATGGCGCTGCGCCCGGAAGATATCTTCTCGGCGGTGCGCAAGGTGCACCAGCAGATCCGCGGCGCCTATGCCGTGGTCTCTCTGGTGATCGGCCACGGCCTCATCGGTTTTCGCGATCCGAACGGTATTCGCCCGCTGATCCTGGGTCGCCGGGTCGACGAGCAGGGGCAGGTGGAGTACATGCTCGCCTCCGAGAGCGTGGCCCTCGACGCCATCGGCTTCGAGACGGTGCGTGACGTCGCCCCGGGCGAGGCCATCTACATCACCGAGCAGGGCCAGCTCTTCTCCGAGCAGTGTGCGGAGAACCCGCAGATGAACCCCTGCATCTTCGAATACGTCTACTTCGCCCGTCCCGACTCCTTCATCGACAAGGTCTCCGTCTATGCCGCCCGCCTCAACATGGGTCGCAAGCTGGGCCAGAAGATCGCACGGGAGTGGGACGATCTCGACGTGGACGTGGTCATCCCCATCCCCGAGACCTCCTGCGACGTGGCGCTGGAAATCGCCCACACCCTGGGCCTGCCGTACCGTCAGGGCTTCGTGAAGAACCGCTACATCGGCCGTACCTTCATCATGCCGGGCCAGACCCAGCGCAAGAAGTCGGTGCGCCGCAAGCTCAACGCCATCAGCTCCGAATTCAAGGGCAAGAAGGTGTTGCTGGTGGACGACTCCATCGTGCGGGGCACCACCTCCGAGCAGATCATCCAGATGGCCCGTGAAGCGGGGGCCGCCAAGGTCTACTTCGCCTCGGCCGCACCGGAAATTCGCTTCCCCAACGTCTACGGCATCGACATGCCCACCGCCAACGAGCTCATTGCCCATGGCCGTGAAGTGGAAGAGGTGTGCAAGCTTATCGGTGCCGACGGCCTCATCTTCCAGGATCTGGAAGATCTGGAAGAGGCGGTGCGGGAGATCAACCCCGAGCTGCGCCACTTCGAGACCTCGGTCTTCAACGGCCACTACGTCACCTCCGACGTGGATCAGGGTTATCTGGACCACCTCAATGCCCTGCGCAGCGACGACAACAAGGCGGTGCGCGAGTGGCAGGAAGGGACCAGCAACCTCGAGATCTTCAACGAAGGCAGTTAAACGTTTTCAGATTGCCAGCGTGATGAAAAAAGATGGGGGCCTAGGCCCCCATCTTGTATTCGTGCACTCGGCGCAGCGCCTGGACAACCCACACAAGGGTCCTCAGGCCAGATCCTCCCCGTTGCTCGCGATCACCTTCTTGTACCACCAGAACGACTTCTTGCGCCGGCGGGTCAGGGTGCCATGGCCGGCGTCGTCCCGGTCCACGTGGACGAAGCCATAGCGCTTGCTCATCTCGCCGGTGGAGGCGGAGACGAGATCGATGCAGCCCCAGCTGGTGTACCCCATCAGAGGCACGCCGTCCTTGATGGCGTCCCCCATGGCCTCGATGTGGGCGCGCAGGTAGTCGATGCGGTAGTCGTCCTCTATCTCCCCTAGCTCGTTCACTTCGTCCACCGCTCCCAGGCCGTTTTCCACCAGGAAGAGCGGCTTCTGGTAGCGATC
The DNA here is from genome assembly GCF_017939245.1 of Aeromonas sp. PrichA-15. Lineage (NCBI taxonomy): Bacteria > Pseudomonadati > Pseudomonadota > Gammaproteobacteria > Aeromonadales > Aeromonadaceae > Aeromonas > Aeromonas sp. PrichA-15. The sequence goes on from NZ_JAGKRH010000004.1 coordinate 28,673, forward strand.
GTGCAAGGTGTTGAGGGTGATGCGAAGGCCCAGGGGATCGATACCCCAGCCCCACTCGCTCACCTCGATGTGGGGATTGCGCAGGGACTTGACCACGTTGGCCTCGCTGGTATTGCCCGCATTCATGTCGGCGGCGGCGCAGCGGGAGGCGTAGTAGCTGAAGGAGACGAAATCCACGGTGTGCCTGAGGATCTCGTCATCTTCCGGCCCCTTCACCAGGGTGATCCCCTTGTCACGAAATACCCTCTGCGCATAGGCCGGATAGGCGCCCCTGGCTTGCACGTCGATGAAGAGGAGGTTCTCCCGATCTTTCTGGAGGGCGGTCCAGACGTCTGCGGGCTTGCAGGAGTAGGGGTAGAAGTTGCCCCCCGCCAGCATGCAGCCCACCTGGTTGGCCGGGTTCACCTCGTGGGCGATCCGGGTCGCCAGGGCGCTGGCCACCAGCTCGTGGTGGGCGGCCTGATACTTCACCTGATCCTGGTGCTCCCCTTGCTCGAACACCAGCCCCGCCCCGGAGAAGGGGCTGTGCAGCAGGATGTTGATCTCGTTGAAGGTGAGCCAGTACTTCACCAGGCCGTCGAACTGCTCGAAGCAGGTGCGGGCGTAGCGGGTGAAAAACTCCACCATCTGGCGGTTGCGCCAGGAGCCGTACTCGGTCACCAGGTGCATGGGCACATCGAAGTGGCACAGGGTCACCAGGGGCTCGATGTTGTACTTTCTGCACTCCTCGAACACCGCCCGGTAGAAGGCGATGCCCTCGGCATTGGGCTCGCGCTCGTCACCCCTGGGGTAGAGACGGGCCCAGGCGATGGAGGTGCGAAACACGGTGAAGCCCATCTCGGCCATCAGGGCGATGTCCTCCCGATAGCGGTGATAGAAATCGATGGCTCCGTGGCTTGGGTAGAACTCGTCATCTTACAGGGTGATGCGCTTCTCCTGGCCGAGTTTGACCGCCATGCGGCGCGGGCCATGGGGGATCATGTCTACCGTGGTCAGCCCCTTGCCCCCCTCGAGATAGCCGCCCTCCGCCTGATTGGCGGCCAGGGCACCGCCCCAGAGAAAGCCCTCGGGAAATCTTGTTAACGACATCTGTTACCTCTTGTCATGTCTGAATGGGGTGTCACAGCCCGGCCTGCGCCTGGCTGGTGGCGACGGGTTGCACGGGCTCGGCGCGGGAGGCCGGGCTCTCGACCGGGATGTCCTCGAACCCCATCACCAGGGTCAGCACGAAGGAGAGCACCACCGAGAGGGCCATCACGCCGAACACCCAGGCGATGGTCATGGGGTTGGCCGGATCGAAGAACTGCACGCTGGTAAAGAGCCCGGGGGCGGCCATGGAGTGGCTGGCGAGCCCCGCCATGCCGGCGACGGCACCGCAGACAAAGCCGCTGATGAGGCTCGCGATGAGCGGACGCTTGAGGCGCAGGGCCACACCGTAGAGCGCGGGTTCGGAGATCCCCGCCATGATGGCGGAGGCGGCCGCCGCGAGCGCCGTCTGGCGCAGTTCCGGGTTTCGGGTGCGCCAGGCCACCGCCAGGGACGAGCCGCCAAGAGAGAGATTGGCGCCAATTTCGGAGGGCATCACCATGCCTTCCTTGCCGGTCTCGGCGATGGTCTGGATGATGGTCGGGGTGAAGACGCGGTGCATGCCGGTCATCACCAGCAGGGGCCAGAGCGCCCCCATGATGGCCACCGACAGCCAGCCCAGGTAGTCGTGGACCGTGTAGACCAGGCCGGAGATGGCGGTGCCAATCCAGATGCCGACGGGGCCGATGAAGAGGATGGCCAGCGGCGCCGCGATCAGCACGATCAGCATGGGTTTGAGGAAGTTCTTGGTGACCGCCGGGGTGATGCGGTCGACCCAGCCCTCGATGTAGGAGAGGCACCAGGTCATCACCAGCGCCGGAATGACGGTGTAGGTGTATTTGACCGCGGTCACCGGGACCAGGGCGAAAGTCACCTGCTCCCCTTCGGCGGCTCTGGCCATCAGCTCGATGAAGCTGGGGTGCACCAGCACGCCTGCGATGGCGATGGCCAGGGACATGTTGGTCTTGAACTTGACGGCGGCGGAGGCGGCCACCATCAGGGGCAGGAAGAAGAAGGCCCCATCCCCGGCCACCGTGAGGATGGTGAGGGTCGAGGAGCCTTTCTCCAGCACGCCGGTCATCTCCAGCACCATGGCCAGCAGCTTGAGCATGGAGCCGCCGATGATGGCCGGGATGAGGGGGGACATGGTGCCGATCAGGGCGTCGAGGATGGCGGCGCCCATGCGGCGCAGGCTCCAGCCAGCGGAAGCCTCCGCAAGCGGAGTCTGCCCGCCGCCCTGGGGCAGCAGGGCCAGCACCTCGCGATAGGCGTGGGAGACGGTGTTGCCGATGATCACCTGACACTGGTTGTCCGCCTGCACCACCCCGAGCAGGCCCGTGATGGCCTTGAGGGCAGGGCCATTGACCCGGGCGGGATCGCCGAGCACAAAGCGCAGCCGCGTCATGCAGTGGGTCACGGCGACGACGTTGTCGGCGCCGCCGAGTGCGGTGATGACGGTACCGGCCAGAGCCGCATAGTTTTTTGACATCGAGGTAGATCCTTTTAACCAAGTGGGCCTGCTCGCCCCCGCCGCCGCGAAGGGCGGGAACGCGCATGAAACTGAGTGTGGAACCGGTTCCGCATGGAGTGCGCGGCCTGAGCGCGGGAGACAAGCATCTTGTGCAGCGAGCGTCCGGATCCGTGAATGGCATCACTGAACCCGGGCCTGCACGCCATTCGTGCGACGACAAGCCGGGGGCGGTGCAGTACACTGCGCCCCGTTACGAGCAAGGGAGAACACAATGACGACGATGCTGGAGGTGGCAAGGCGGGCAGGGGTGTCGAAGGCGACGGTCTCCCGGGTGTTGTCGGGCAATGGTTACACCAGCCAGGAGACCCGGGACCGGGTGCAGCAGGCCATCGAGGAGTGTGGTTATCGCCCCAACCTGGTGGCGAGGCAGCTGGCGACCAGGCACACCCGGACCCTGGGACTGGTGGTCACCAACACCCTCTACCACGGCGTCTACTTCGGCGAGCTGCTCTCCCAGGTGGCGCGGATGACCGAGGATCGCGGGCGCCAGCTCATACTGGCGGACGGCAAGCACAGCGCCGACGAGGAGCGCCAGGCCATCCAGTATCTGCTCGATTCCCGTTGCGATGGCGTCATCATCTATCCGCGCTTTCTTGGGGTGGAGGAGATGGACGAGATCATCGAGCAGCATGAGCAGCCCATCATGGTGCTCAACCGGCGTCTGAGCCGCCATCCGGCCCACTGCGTCTATGCGGACCAGCAGGCGGCGGCGGAGGCGGTGATGGACAAGCTGGTGGCCATGGGGCACAGGGAGATCGCCTTCATAGCAGGCTCTGCGGATTCCCCCACCGGCGCCGAGCGCCTGGCCGGTTACCGGCAGGCGCTGATCCGGCACGGCATCCCCGTGCAGGAGACCTTGATCGCCCCCGGCAAATGGACCCCCGCCTGTGGCGCGGCCGCCGTCTCGACCTTGCTGGCGCGAGGCGCTCGCTTCAGCGCCCTGGTGGCCAGCAACGATGACATGGCGATCGGGGCCATCAAACGGCTGCACGAAGCCGGTGTGATGGTGCCTGACGAGGTTTCGGTGGTGGGGTTTGACGACATCCCCCTGGCCCCTTACGTCATTCCCGCGCTGTCGAGCGTCAAGATGCCGGTGAACGGGATGATCCAGGAGACCATCAACCGCCTGATCACCATGGTGGAGGAGGGGAGCCGGGACGCACTGCCCGCCTTCAGCGGCACCCTGATCCGCCGTGACTCCCTCAGGCGTCTGACGGGCTGAGCCATGATGGCGGTGGGCAGGCCGGGCGGGATCCGTTAGCATAGGCCCCCCGGCGCGAGGCGCCGCGTGTCGTATCAACAGATGAGAGTTCAGATGGATGACCTGTTAGCCCCCGTTCGCCAGTTCCTGCATTGCGAGACCCCGGATGAGTGGGTGGAAATGGCGCAGGATCCCGCCCAGTTGCCGACCCTGCTTATCGATCACGCCAACTGCGAGAACAAGGCGGCACTCACCGCCCACAGCCTGGTGCGCCGCTACTGCCTGCCCAAGGAGAAGCGTCACCTGCTGCCCAAGCTGACCTTCTACCGGGAGCTCGATGCCTTGCCGGAGAAGGCGGAGATCCTCGGCAAGCGCACCATGGGCGAATCAGACAGGAGCGTGTTTGCCGAGCTGGAGCGCAATCCCCTGCTGTTCCCCATGGTGCGCCTCATCCAGGAGGAGCTGCACCACTTCGAGCAGGTGCTGGAGATCATGGCCGCACGGGGCATCCCCTATGGTCCCGTCACCGCCTCCCGCTATGCCCGCAGCCTGCTGGCCCACGTGCGCACCTATGAGCCGGCGGCCGTGGTGGACAAGATGATCATCGGTGCCTATATCGAAGCGCGATCCTGCGAGCGTTTTGCCAGGCTGGCCCCTCATCTGGACGAGGAGCTTGGCCGCTTCTATGTCTCCCTGCTGCGCTCGGAGGCGCGTCACTATCAGGACTACCTGGCCCTGGCACAGACGTTCGCAAACGAAGACATCAGCGAGCGGGTGGCCTTCTTCGGTCGCCTGGAGGCCGAGCTCATCTGTTCGCCGGATCCGCAATTCCGGTTCCATAGCGGACTGCCTGTCAGATCTGACAGTTGTTGAGGTGACGGGGGCTGCCTACCATTCCCCTGTTCCTACTACGAGCGACGCAATCACTTTTTGAGCGCAATCCCCCGGCGACTGATGAGACATCAGGCCGGGTTTTTTTATGTCTGGCACAAGGGGAAACGCACCGCGGGATCAGCGGCGGTATTCGTTGTTGTAGTTCTGAATGAGGCGGCGGGTGACGTCGTGCTGGGGGTCGGCGAAGACCCGCAAGGTCTTGCCGCGCTCCACCACACGCCCTTCGTGCATCACCAGCACCTCGTCGCTGATGTGGCTGACGATCCCCAGATCGTTGGCCACCAGCACATAGCTCAGCCCCATGGTCTCCTGCATCTCCAGCAGCAGGTTGATGATCTGGGAGCGTACCGAAATATCCAGGGTCGAGAGCGCCTCGTCCGCCACCACTATCTTGGGATTGAGGATGAGCGCCCGCGCCAGCCCCACCCGCTGCTGCTGGCCGGCGGAGAGCATCTGGGGATAGAAGAGGGCGTGGTCGGGCAGCATGCCCACCATGCGCAGGGTCTGGATCACCTTCTCCCGGCGCTCCTCCTCGCTCAGGGCCGTGTTGAGGCGAAGGGGGGTCTCCAGGATCTGGCCGACCCGGATTTTCCGGTTAAGGGAGGTGTTAGGATCCTGGAAGATCATCCGTAGCAGCTTGCAGCGGGTCTGGTAATCGCCGTGGACCATGGGTTGCCCCTCGATGGCGATCTCCCCGCCGGTCGGTTCAATCATGCCCGCCAGAATGCGGGCCAGGGTGCTCTTGCCCGAGCCCGCCTCCCCGACGATGGCCAGGGTCTGGCCCACCTCGAGATCGAACGAGAGGGGCTTTATCGCCTCCACCGCGCGGCGCCTGAACAGGCCGGTGCGGTTCTGGTAGGTCTTGCACAGGCCCCTGACCTGCAACAGGGAAGGTTCGGTCACGACGTGGTCTCCTTGGGTGTGCTCGCCGGATAGAGGGGCTGACGGGGCGGGCAGGTGCCCCGGATCAGGGTCTGGTGCCGGTTCATTTCTTCGGTTCTTCCATGTTGAGGGGGAAGTGGCAACTGAACTGATGCCCCTTGACCTTGCTCATCAGCGGCGTCTGCACGCACTGCTTCTGGGCGTAGGGGCAGCGTGGGCCGAGGCGGCAGCCGATGGGCAGATGCTGCAGCGGCGGTATCACCCCGGGCAGGGTCTCGAGCCGGGACTTGTGGCGCACCAGCTTGTCAAAGTCCGGGATGGACTTGAGCAGGGCATCCGTATAGGGGTGGTGAGGGGATTCCAGGATCTGGTCCCGGGTCCCCACTTCCACCATCTGGCCGCAATACATGATGTTGAGGGTGTCGGTCAGGTTCGCGATGGCGGCGATGTCGTTGCTGATGATGAGGATGGTGGTATTGCCCAGCTTGTTCATCTTGTCCAGCAACCGCAGGATCTGGGAGTGGGTGGTGGACTCCATGGCGCTGGTGGGTTCGTCCGCCACCAGCAGGCGCGGCTGGTTGGCGATGGCCATGGCGATCATCACCTTCTGGCACATGCCGTCTGACAGCTCGTGGGGATAGGCCCGCATCACCTTGCGGTGATCCTTGACCCCGACCCGGTGCAGCAGGGCGATGGCCCGCTTCTTGCGCCACTGGAAGCGCTGCCAGAACTTGCCGGTGAAGGCGCTGGTGGGGATGGCCTCCTCGAGCTGGGTGCCTATCTCCTCGGAGGGGTCGAGGCAGCTGATGGGGTCCTGGAAGATCATCGCTATCTCCCGCCCCATGATGCGGCGTCGTTCCTTGGGCGCCATGGTCAGCAGGTCCATGTCGTTGAAGCGCATCCGGTCGGCGCGCACCGTCCAGTTGTCCTTCTGGATGCCAACGATCACCTTGGCCACCAGGCTCTTGCCCGAGCCGGATTCCCCCACCAGCCCGCGGATCTCCCCCTCGTTCAGGGTCAGGCTGACTCTGTCCACCGCCTTGACCTTGCCCTGGGGGGTGTCGATTTCGATGGTGAGGTTGCGTATGTCGAGCAGGGGCATCAGCAACGTCCCCCGTTCAGGGCGCAGCCGGGTCGCTCAGGGCGTCCGGGGGCGGGGATAGATAACAAGGCTGGCAACATCAGTCGTTCCCCTCTTTGAGTGCTTCGCGAATGCCTTCGCCCACCAGGTTGGTCACCAGCACGCTGAACAGGATGGCCATCCCGGGCAGGGTCACCGTCCAGGGGGCCAGATAGATAAGATCGCTCGAATCGGCCAGCATGGCCCCCCACTCCGGCTGGGGAGACTGGGCCCCGAGACCGAGGAAGCCCACCGCCGAGATGTCCAGGATGGCGGCGGAGAGGGTGCGGGTGGTCTGAGTCACCAGGGTCTCGACGATGTTCGGCAAGATGGCCAGACGCATGATCCGCTGGGGCGGAGAGCCATCGAGGCGGCTGGCGATGATGTACTCCTTCTGCATCTCGGCGTGGACCGCGTTGTAGGTGGCCCGGATGAAGGGCGGTATCAACGCGAGCGTGATGGCGATCAGGGTGTTGAACAGACCCGGCCCCAGGATGGCCACGACGATGATGGCCAGCAGCAGGGACGGGATGGAGAGCAGGGTATCGAGCAGGTGATGGAGCACGCTCGACTTCACCCCCTTGCTCATGCCACCGAGGATGCCGATGGCCGAGCCGATGACCAGCGCGATGAGCACCACCAGCAGGGCGTTGCCGAAGGTGAGTCTGGCCCCGGCCACCAGACGGGAGAGGATGTCGCGCCCCAGATCGTCGGTCCCCAGGAAGTAATCGATGTTGCCGCTGTTGGCCCAGGAGGGGGCGAGCAGCAGGTGGCTGCTGTGCTGATCGTCGATGCCGTAGGGGATCACCAGGGGACCGATGAGGGTCACCAGCAGCAGCAGCCCGAAGCACCAGAGCCCCGCCATGGCCAGCGGGTTGCGTCGGTAGGAGGCCCAGGTCTGCTCCAGGGGGGAGAGGATCTTGAGCTCCGGATAGATGTTCGATTTATCGTGCATGATGCAGGCTCCCGTGCTGGTCGCAAGGGGATGGGCACGCCTGTGCGCCGGTGGCCCATGGGCCGCCGTGGTTCATCCACAGACCGCAATCAATCTTGTCTTGCATAGAGTTCTTTACGCCGTGCCGGATACATGATGGTGGTCAGCAGATCGGTGCTGACGCTGATGAAGATGACGAAGCTCGCCACCACCAGGAAGGCGCCGCGGATGGCGGCATAGTCCTGCAGCGCGATGCTGCTCACCAGCCAGCGGCCGATGCCGGGCCAGTCGAACACCACCTCGGTGATCATGGCGGAGGTGAGCACGCTGCCAAGTTGCAGCCCCAGCAGCGGCAACACCGGGGGCAGGGCGTTCTTGAGCCCGTGACGCCAGACGATCTGGCGGCGGGAGAGTCCGCGGCTGGCGGCAGCCTTGATGTAGTTCTGTTTCATCACGTCGATGAGGGAGCTGCGCACGTGGCGGATCACCTCGGTGGTGGGCACCACGGCCAGCACCAGGGAAGGCAGTACCAGATGGCGCAGGGCGTCGTGCAGGGCGGCCTCCCGCCAGGGCTCCTGGCTCATCAGCACATCGACGATGGCGATCCCGGTGATGGAGGGCACGTCGTAGAGCAGGCTGATCTGGCCAGAGGAGGGGAGCCAGCCAAGATCCAGGGAGAAGAACATCACCATCAGCAGCCCCAGCCAGAAGACCGGGATGGCATAGCCGACGAGGCCGGCGGCCATTATGGAGAGGTCCGGGCTGCGCCCCTGATAGAGGGCCGCGAGGGTGCCCAGGGGGATGCCCACCAGCAGCGAGATGGCGAAGGCGGCGAGGCAGAGGGTCAGGGTCGCCGGGAAGTAGTGACGGATCTCGTCGAGGACCGGCTGGCCGGAGACGCTGGAGAGCCCGAAATCCCCGGCGGCGATGCGCTGGAGGAAGTCAGGATAGCCGTGCCAGAAATCCAGCACCTGGGTGATGAGGCGAAACTCCAGGAGGTAGGCCCCCAGAGTCAGCACCAGGAGGGTGATCACCAGCAGGGTGATGCGGCGCAGGATATAGAAAAACATGCTTATGCCTCCTGGGGACGGTGCGCCGATGGCCCGACGATGGAGTGGTTATCTGTCATGGTCACTCCCGATGGGCCTGGTTGAAGGTGGTGCCGCCAAAGGGCATCAGGGTCAGCCCCTGAATGTCGCTGCGACTCACCTGGGTTCTCAGGGCATGGGCCAGGGGAATGAGCGGCAACTGCTCGTTGAGCAAGGACTGGGCATAGTAATAGTTGCGCAGGCGGAAGGCGAGCTGCGGGGTGGTCACCGCATCGTCCAGCAGCTGATCGAAGGCGGGGCTGCACCAGCGGCTGTAGTTGTTGCCCCGCTCGACGGCGGCGCAGCTCAGCAACTGGCGGAAGAAGTTGTCCGGATCCGCGTTGTCGGCGATCCAGCCCGAGAGCAGGCTGTCATATTGTCCATGGGCGAGCCGGGTCTCGATGACCGGCCAGGCCTGCTGCACTATCTTGAGGCTCACCCCAATCTTGGCGAAATCGCTGCGCATCAGTTGCGCCGTCTTGAGGCCGTCCGGGTTGTAGGGACGGGCGCCGGGTTGCACCAGCACCTGCATCTCGAAGCCGTTGGGGTAGCCCGCGTCCTTGAGCAACTGGCGAGCGAGCTTGAGATCCGGCTTGCGCTGGGGCAGGGAGGGATTGTAGCCCCAGGAGAGGGGCGGCAGCAGGCTGGCGGCGCTCTGGCCGGTCTCGAAATAGACCGCCTGCAGCAGATTCTGCACATTGATGGCGCTGGCGAGGGCCTGGCGCACCTGCACCTTGTTGAACGGGGCCTTGCGGGTATTGAGGGCGAGGAAGGCGACGTTCATCCCCGACTGCACCGACAGATCCAGGTGGGAGTCTTTGTCTATCACCGACAGCTGGCTGGCAGAGGGGGTGCTCATCACGTCGCACTCGCCGGTCAGCAGCTTGGCCAGGCGCTTGGAGGATTTGGGGGTGATGTCGTAGATGAGCTGCTCCATTCTGGCCTCGCCGCCCCAGTAGCCGGGGTGGCGCAGGTAGCGCACGAACTCGTTGTGGCGATACTCCTTGAAGCTGAAGGGGCCGGTGCCGATGGGGCGGCTGTCCAGCAGCGCCGGGGTGCCGGCCTTTAGCATCTGCTCCCCGTACTCGGCGGAGAGCACGATGGCGTAGTCGCTGGCCAGGGTGGCGAGGAAGGAGGCATCGGGGCGGTTCAGCTCGAACACCACCTCATAGGGCCCCTTCTTGTAGACCCGCTTGATGAGGTTGCCGAGCCCCAGGCTGTAAAAATAGGGGTACTCGCCGCCGGAGACGGCGTGGAAGGGGTGGTGTTCGTCCAGCAGACGCTGCCAGGTGAACAGGACGTCGTCGGCATTGAAGTGACGGGTCGGGCTGAACCAGGGGGTACGGTGGAAGGTCACTCCCTTGCGCAGGGTTAGGGTATAGGAGAGGCCGTCCTCGCTGCTTTGCCAGCGGGTGGCGAGCCCCCCTTCGATGCCGAGGGTGTTGGCATTGACCTCGAGCAGGCGATCGTAGATGGGACGGGCACTGGCATCCAGGGTCGCATCCGAATTGGCAAGCTGCGGGTTGAAGGTTCGGGGTGCCCCTTCGGCACAATAGATGAGCCCGGTTTTGGAGGCTTCATCGCGTTTCTGACAGCCGCTGACCAGGACCAGGAGACCAAGCAGCAGGGGGGTGAGCATTCTCATGTTGGAACCATGTTTTCAGACAAAGTTGCCCGCCAGGGGGCGGGCGCGTTGCGGGGGGCGGCCGGGCAGGCGCTCCCGTCGGGGGTGACGTGCGCCGCGTTATCCGCGCGCACAGACCCGGTGCCAGGCATCAGCCCGCCTCCTGGTTGCCACTGTTGTCATCCCCGTCCAGCAATTGATATTTGCGCAGCATCCCCCGGAACTGGTGATAGCTCAGGGCCAGCAACTGGGCTGCTTTGCGCTGATTATACTGGGATTGCTGCATCGCTTGCTTGAGTAAATTAATCTCGTACTCCGCCACCGCCCCTTTGAGATCCAGCGGCAGGGTCGGGGCCGTCTCTGCCGAGGTCGGCGCGTCGGTGGAAGGGGCGGCGTCACCTCGGGCACGGGGGCGCCAGGGGGAGTCAAAGGGATTGAGCACCAGCTCCGCCAGCGGCAGCTGGGGGTTGCCCTGGCGATAGAGGCTGCGCTCCACCACGTTCTTGAGCTCCCGCACGTTGCCCGGCCAGGGGTAATCTTGCAGCAGCTGGGTCGCCTTGCGCGAGAAGCCGGCAAAGAGCGGATACCCCAGCTCCCGGGTCATGCCGTGGGCGAAGTGCTCCGCCAGCATCAGGATGTCCTCGCGCCGCTCCCGCAGGGGGGGCAGGGTGATGACGTCGAAGGCGAGCCGGTCCAGCAGGTCGTGACGAAACCGTCCTTTCTGTGCCAGTGCTGGCAGATCCTCGTTGGTGGCGCACACCAGCCGCACATCCACCTTGAGGGGCTTGGCGCCGCCCACCCGCTCGAACTCCCCATACTCGATGACCCGCAGCAGTTTTTCCTGCACCCGGGCGCTGGTGGTGGCCAGTTCGTCGAGGAACAGGGTGCCGCCGTCGGCCCGCTCGAAGCGCCCCTGATGACGCTTGGCGGCGCCAGTGAAAGAGCCCGCCTCGTGGCCGAACAGCTCGGTCTCTAGCAGGCTCTCGCTCAAGGTGGCGCAGTTGATGGTGACAAAGCTTTGATCCCAGCGATCCGAGAGATAATGTAGGCGGTGGGCGATGAGCTCCTTGCCGGTCCCCCGCTCGCCGATGATGAGTACGGGCTTGCGCAGCGGCGCGAGGCGCGATGCCTGCTCGATGATTTCTAGAAATGCGTTGGATTCACCCAACAGACTTTCCGTGGCCGTGGTCATCCCTGCCCCTGTGAGTTGAAAAATCTGGTTAATCTTACCAAAAGTTGGTTATTTTAATCATCACTTGTTTCCCAGGGACTTGAACTGCATTCTGAGTGCCCATATAAATCAACAAGTTAAATATTGTTCCAGATTGGCACACAAGTTGCCATTGTCAATGGAGACACAACCCGATGCCTATCACAGGAGTACAATCATGAGCATTTTTTCTCGCCTGGCCGACATCATCAATTCCAATCTGACGGCCCTGCTCGACAAGGCGGAAGATCCCCAGAAGATGGTGCGTCTGATCATCCAGGAGATGGAAGATGAACTGGTGAAGGAGCGCTCCAACCTGGCCCGCTTCCTCGCGAATCAAAAAGAGATCGGCCGTCAGGTGAGCCGCCATCAGGAGCGGGTCGCCGAGTGGCAGGGCAAGGCCGAGCTGGCCCTGACCAAGGGGCGCGAAGATCTGGCCCGGGCCGCCCTCATCGAGAAGAGCAAACAGGCGGAGCTTGCCGACGCCCTGTCTCGGGAACAGCAGGCGGTGGACAGCGGCATCGAGAAGCTGGGGGAGGAGATCCGCCAGCTGGAAGCCAAGCTGGAAGACGCCCGTGCCCGCCAGAAGGCGATGGCCATTCGCAGCGAAGCCGCCAGCAGCCGCCTCAACGTGCAAAGCCAGGTGGCTCGTGGCGACAGTCAGGCCGTGGTGAGCAAGTTCGAGCGCATGGAGCGCCGCATCGACGAGATGGAAGCCCGCGCCGATCTGGGGCAGTCCGACAAGGCGCTCGCCCAGCAGTTTGCCGAGCTGGAAGCGGACGACCAGATCAGCCGCGAGCTGGAAGCCATGCGCCAGAAGCTGGGCCAGCACAATCCGGCACCGAAACAGGGAGAGTAACAGATGGAAGATCTGCTGGGTGTATTGATGGTTCCCATGGTGGTCTTCATGGTGGTGGTGGCCCCCATCTGGCTGGTGCTGCACTACCGCGCCAAGGGACGCATTGGCGCCGGTCTTGCCGATGGTGAGCGTGAACAGCTGCAGGGCTTGCTGGTGCGTGCCGAGAAGATGCAGGAACGGGTCGGCGCCCTGGAGTCGATTCTGGATGCCGAGGTTCCTGGTTGGAGAAACAAGGTATGACGGTTTTCAATGAGAGATGTCATGACCGTGGCAAAAAGCCGGAGCGGGCCGAAACCGTATTGGCGTCGATTCTGGATGCGGAAGTCCCCGGTTGGAGGAACAAGGTATGAACAGTGTCAGTCGTGAAGGGCGCAACCTGTACCGGGATCCCCAGCGAGGCAAGATTGCCGGGGTCTGTGCCGGTCTGGCAGAGTACTTCGGGGTGGAGACCTGGATCGTGCGGCTGCTGGCCATCAGTGGTCTCATCTTCGCCGGTTTCATCACCTTCACCGCCTATATTGCCGCCTGGTTCTTGCTCGACAAGAAGCCGGTCACCCTCTACTCCCAGGAAGATGCCGAATTCGCCGAGGTGCGGATGAAGGTGCGCAGCTGGCAGGCTGGCGTCACACCTCATCAGGCCCTTGTCCGCATCGGCCAGGAGCTGGATGCACTGGAGCCCAGGGTGCAGCGCATCGAGAAGCTGGTGACCTCCAAGGAGTTCACCCTGCAACGGGAGTTCAGCAAGCTCTAATCGTGCCGGGCCGCGAGGATACTGCCTCGCGGCCGTCTCTCTGATGTGATCACAAGGAGAAGAAGACCCGCCTTGATACGCAACAAACTTGAACACTCCTGGTCGGTGCTCCAGCACAAGGCCGTTGACGCGGTGAACCGGGCCCGGGATCGCCACATCCGGCTGGCGGTCACCGGCCTCTCTCGCAGTGGCAAGACCGCGTTTATCACGGCGCTGGTCAATCAACTGGAGCACGCGGCCATCGACGGTCGTCTGCCACTCTGGGACGCCCAGCGTCAGGGACGCATCCTTGGTGCTCGCCGGGTGCCCCAGCAAAACGCCCACATTCCCACCTTTCCCTATGAACGGGGCCTCGATGCCCTGTTTGGCGATCCGCCCGCCTGGCCCGCGCCGACCCGGGGGGTGGCTGAGGTACGCCTCGAGATCCGTTATCGCACCCGCCATCCGCTGCGTCGGCACCTGGGGGAGATCTCCACCCTCTATGTGGATCTGGTGGATTATCCCGGGGAATGGCTGCTGGATTTGCCGCTGCTGGATCTGAACTACGAGCAGTGGAGCGAGCAGGTGCGGGAGCAACTGTGCCGCCCCGAGCTGCAAGCCCTGGCGGCAGGCTGGTTGACGCCGCTCTGGCAGGCAGATCAAGCCTTCGAGGAGCGTGCCGCCAGCGAACTGGCCGCCCGCTACACCGAATATCTGCACGCCTGCAAGCAGGCGCTCGGGCTTCACCTCATCCAGCCCGGGCGTTTCGTGTTGCCCGGCGAGTATGCCGGTGCGCCGCTGCTGCAATTCGTGCCCTGGGTATGGGAGATGCCCACACACTCCCCCGAAGACGGCACCCTCTACGCCACCTTCAAGCAGCGCTTCGAGCAGTACAAGCAGCATCTGGTACAGGGCTTCTATGAGCAGCACTTTGCAGGCTTTGATCGCCAGATCGTGCTGGTGGACTGCCTGGCGCCCCTCAATGCCGGTGCCGCGAGCTTTGGTGACATGCAGCAGGCCATCGCCCGCATCATGGAGAGCTTCGCCTATGGCAAGAGCAACTGGTGGCGCCGTCTGTTCGCCCCGCGCATCGACAAGCTGCTGTTTGTGGCGAGCAAGGCCGATCACGTCACGCCGGAGCAGCACGGGCCTCTGGTGTCGCTCCTGCAGCACCTGGTGAGCCGTGGCCGGGGTCAGGCCCGCTTCGAGGGGATAGAGACCGAATGCCTGGCGCTGGCCGCCATCAAGGCCACCGAGGTAGGCAAGGGGGTGGCAGACGGACGGGAATTTCCCGCCATTCGTGGCACTACCCTCTCGGGCGAACCCTTGCTGCTCTTCCCGGGGGAGGTGCCTGCCCAGATCCCGCCTGCGCAGTGGTGGAAAACTCAAGGGTTTGATTTTCAGGCCTTTCGCCCGCTGCCCATGAGCGCCCATCAGGTGCTCCCCCATATCCGGCTCGATGCGGCGCTGGAATTCCTGCTCGGGGATCACCTCGAATAACGGGTGGGTGACCCGCTGTGCTCGAGGGGCGCCCACAGGAGAGAATGCGATGAACGATCAGACAAGATGGCGCACCGATGACGCCGCTCCCCTGCAAGGCAAGGTGACGCTGGAGCCCGCGCCATCGGTGGCAAGCGAAGCGCAACCACCGGCCCCGGCCCGGCGGCTGGAAGAGGAGAGCTTCGAGCCTCTGGACGCGCTGGACGAGCTCACCGAGGTGGAACCCGCGCTTACCGTCAGGCCTCGGCGCCGCCATCGTCTGCTGGCCTGGGGGCTGGGCGGGGTGGGGCTGCTGTCGCTTGGCCAGTTTGGCGCTTTTCTGGTGGATCAGTTTGCCGCCTCCCCCTTCTGGGGCGGCGCCTGGCTGCTCGCCTCCGGCCTGGTGGCGGTGGGCACCGCCGGGGTGGCGGGGCGCGAATGGCTGCGGCTGCGCACCTTGAAGCGGCGCCAGGATGTGCGCTCAAGAGCCGAGGGTCTGCTGGCCCATCAGGGGGTGGGTCAGGGGCAGGCCTTCTGCGAGGCCCTGGCCGAGAAGAGCGGTGACAAGGGGCGGGAAGGGTATCGCACCTGGCTATCCCAGCTTGACGAGAGCCACAGCGATCGGGAAGTGCTGACCCTCTACAGCCAGTTGGTGCTCACCGAGCGGGACAAGCTGGCCCAGGCCCGCGTCGCCAAATGGTCGGGGGAGGCCGCCGTGCTGGTGGCCCTGAGCCCGCTCGCCACCGTCGACATGATGCTGATGCTCTGGCGCAACCTGCGGATGATCGAGGACATCGCCGATGTCTACGCCATCGAGCTCGGCTACTGGAGCCGCATCCGCCTCATCCGCCAGGTGTTTCGCAACATGCTCTATGCGGGGGCCACCGAGCTGGTGACCGAGGTAGGGATGGATCTGCTAGGGGCCGAGCTGACCGCCAAGCTCTCCGCCCGCGCCGCCCAAGGGGTCGGGGCCGGGTTGCTCACCGCGCGCCTTGGGATGCGTACCATGGAAGCCTGTCGTCCGCTCCCCTGGTGTGCCGACGAGAAGCAGAAACTGGGGGAGTTGCGCAAGCGGCTGATCGGCCAGTTGGCGGGTTATCTCAACAAGTCGTGAGGTGGCTGGGATTTGATAGGGATGTCACAAATAATTTACAATTGTCAAAAGCAGCCGACCCCGGGGTCGGCTGCTTTTTTGAGGGGCAAACCGTTACAGTGATCCCATGACTCAACGACCAGTGACCGCCCGGATGGCGGCTGGCACCCGAAGGATGGGATCACTCATGGCAAGTCTCTACACGGCCCGCCAACCGGATGGGCAGGGCAGGATCCACTACACGGACGAGGAGCACGGCACCTGGCGGATCCTGATTGCACGCCAGCTTGCGGCGCTCGATGGCAAGGCCTGCGACGAATACCAGGCCGGGTTGGCACGCCTCGACCTGCCTCTGGACCGCATCCCCCAGCTAGGCGAGATCAACGCTGCCCTGATGCCCGCCACCGGCTGGTCGGTGGCGGCGGTGCCGGCCCTCATCTCCTTTGATCACTTCTTCGCGCTGCTCGCTGATCGCCGTTTTCCCGTCGCCACCTTCATTCGCCGCCGGGACGAGCTCGACTACCTGCAAGAGCCCGACATCTTCCACGAGATCTTCGGCCACTGCGCCATGCTGACCAACCCGGCCTTTGCCCACTTCACTCACCTGTATGGTCGGCTCGGACTCCATGCGAGCAAGGAGGAGCGGGTCTATCTGGCGCGGCTCTACTGGTTCACGGTGGAGTTCGGTCTCCTGCAGGGGGAGGAGGGGCTGCGTATCTACGGCGGCGGCATTCTCTCCTCCATCGGCGAGACCGCCTATGCCCTCTCGGGCAAGCCCGAGCTGCAGCCCTTCGATCTGCTGGAGATCCTGCGTACCCCCTATCGCATCGACATCATGCAGCCGACCTATTTCGTGCTGCCTCGTCTCGATACCCTCTATGGTCTGGAGGGGCAGGGGATCATGGCGGCCGTGGCCGAGGCCCGTCGTCTTGGCTTGCGTCCACCCCGCTTTGCCCCCGTTGCCGGCAAGCAGGCGAGCTAACCCGAATTCATTCCCACGATGTTTCATGAAAGGAGTCCCGAATGACTGAACTGGCGAGTCAACGATGCGAGGCGTGCCGCGCCGATGCCCCCAGGGTGAGCGATCAGGAGCTGGGGGAGCTGATGCACCTCATCCCCGACTGGCAGCCCCTGGTGGTCAACGGCGAGCTGCAACTGCGCCGTGAATTTGTGTTTCGCAACTTCAAGGAGGGGCTGGCGTTCACCAACCGCCTCGGAGAACTGGCGGAGGCGGAGTTCCATCATCCGGCGATCTTGCTTGAATGGGGCAAGGTGACCGTGAGCTGGTGGACCCACAAGATAGGCGGCTTGCATCGCAACGACTTCATCATGGCAGCCCGCACCGACGGGCTGATGAAGTAACCGCCATCTGGCGCCAACGCAGACAGGGCTTGCCCGGTGAAAGCGGGGCAGGCCCGCATTTTTATGGGGGAGCGCTCGCACTGGCGGGATCGAGTCTGTATTATCCCGTTATTCAGAATGTTAGCTAGGAAGTGTGTGCCGAATGCGTCTTGAAGTCAGCTGTGAAGACCGTCTGGGCCTGACCCGGGAATTGCTCGACCGACTGGTGGAGCACAACATCGATCTGCGCGGCATCGAAATCGATACCTCAGGCATCATCTATCTCAATTTCCCCGAGCTGGAGTTCCGTGACTTTCAGCATCTGATGCCGGAAATTCGCCGCATTCCCGGCGTCTATGACGTCAAGACCATCCCCTACATGCCCTCCGAGCGGGAACACCACGAGATAGAGGCCCTGCTCAAGGCGCTGCCGGACCTGGTCTTCTCCCTCGACAGCAAGGGGCGGGTGACCCAGGCCAACCAGGCCGCCCTCACCACCCTGGCGTTGCCACCGGACGAGGTGCGCGGCGTGGCGATCGCCTCCCTGGTCAAGGGCTTCTCGTTTGGCCGCTGGCTGGAGTCGGGGGAGATCAAGCCCCAGACCTGCAAGCTGAGCCTCGGTGGCGAAGAGTACCTGGGCGATCTGATGCCGCTGTTCGTGGCCGAAGAGAAGGGCAAGCAGGCTCTGGCCGGCGCCGTAGTGGTGCTCAAATCCGCCCGCCGGGTCGGCATGCACTTCAGTGCCCTGCACGCGGTGGAAGTGGGGGGCTTTGAGCACCTCCAGGCCGAGAGCCAGAAGATGAAAGAGGTGCTGGCCCAGGCAGCCAAGCTCGCGATGCAGGACGCTCCCTTGCTCATCGTGGGGGAGACCGGCACCGGCAAGGAGTTGCTGGCCCGGGCCTGCCACGGCGCCAGCCTGCGCTCCAGCCACCCCTTCATGGCGCTCAACTGCGCGGCCATGCCGGACAACGTGGCCGAGAGCGAGCTGTTCGGCTATGCCCCCGGCGCCTTTGGCAACAACACCGAGGGCAAGCGCGGGGTGCTGGAGCTGGCCAGCGGCGGCACCCTGATGCTGGACGAGATCGGCGACATGTCCCCCCATCTGCAGACCAAGTTCCTGCGGGTGCTGCAAGATGGCGTGTTTCGCCGGGTCGGTGACGAGCAGGAGGTGAGGGTCAACGTGCGCTTCATCTGCACCACCCAGAAGCAGTTGCTGGATCTGGTTCATGAAGGGAAGTTTCGCGAAGATCTCTACTACCGCCTCAATGTGCTTAGCCTCAATCTGCCGCCGCTGCGCGAGCGCAAGGCGGACATCATGGCCCTGGCCCAGCAGTTCGTGTCGCGCTTTGCCAGCGAACTGCAGCGCCCGCGTCCGCGCTTTACCCGCAACATGGCCGAGTACCTCACCGCCTACCGCTGGCCCGGCAACGTGCGCCAGTTGCGCAACTGCCTCTATCGGGCCATGACCCTGCTGGAAGGGGACGAGATTGGACCCGAGCACGTGGACTTGCCGGTGGCGGCCGATGCCATGCCGCTCATCGACGAGTGGTTCGAAGGGGGGCTCGACGAGGCGGTGAAGCGTTTCGAGAGCCGCCTGCTGGAGCGGCTCTACCCGGCGTTCCCCTCCACCCGCCAACTGGCCAAGCGGCTCGGTGTCTCCCATACCGCCATCGCCAACAAGCTGCGCGAATATGGGATTGGCAAGAAGTAGTGTCGATGGACGGTGTCTGCCTGGGGCATTGAGCGCCTTGCTGGCACGGCTGCGACGCCCGGTGACGCAGCCGTGCCACTTGCCTCTGGGGGCTGGCCACCCGGCTGGTAAGCTCGGTGCGGTGCCATGCAGGCACTCTCATCATGGGCGTCGGGTTACCCCGGCGCCGACCTTGACACTCTCGCGGGCACCATGCAGATGTTTTGTTACCTCCGGTTACTGATGTGGCTGGCGCCACTGTGCTGCATGCTGATGCTGGCAAACCTGACCGTGGCGGCGACCTCCGCCGAGGCGCGCAGTGACATGGTGCGCCAGACCGTGCTCGATATCCTCAGTTACACCCGCTGGCCCAGCGAGCCCGCCAGACTTCGGCTCTGCATCACGGCACCGACGGAATATGCGTCATCCCTTCTGACCATCGAACGGCAGGCCAATGGCCGACCGGTGGAGGTGCATCGCTACGACATGGGCGATGAGGCGCTGATCCAGCGCTGCGATGTCATCTATCTGGGGGTGCTGGCACCGGCACAGCGCCTCTCCCTGTTCGAGCGCCTGCGCGGTCACGCCATCCTCAGCATCAGTGAGCAGAGCCGCGAATGCATCGCCGATGCGGTCTTCTGTCTGCAGGCCGGGGAGGAGAGGGTGCGTTTTCGGGTCAATCTGGATGCGCTGGCCCGCAGCGGTGTGCGAGTGCACCCGGCCGTGCTCAAGCTAGCGCGAGCCGATGAGGAGGTGCGATGACGGTCCATCACGCCACTCCCCGGCTTACCCTGCGACAGAGTCTGGGGCGCACCCACATGATGATCTCCCTGACTGCCGTCTGCATGGCCGGGTTGTTTCTGACCGTCACGGCGCTGCTGGCGCTGCGCCTTTATGCGGATCACAACCTCAAGCTGGTGGCGCGGGCCATCAGCTACACCACTGAGGCGGCCGTGGTCTTCCATGACAAGGAGGCGGCACTGGATGCCCTGGAGACCATCACCTCCCGGGAAGACATAGCCAGCGCCAGCATAGTGCTGCCGGACGGCCAGGTGCTGGCGAGCTGGCGCCGGGACATCACTACCCCCTGGACCACCCTGGAGCAGCACCTGGCCCGCCTGATCCTGCCGGGGCCCGTGGCGCTCCCCATGGTGCGCGAGCACAAGGAGATAGCCAGGGTGCATCTGGTCGGTCACGGCCAGTACCTGTTGCGATTCCTATTGCAGACCTTGCTGGCTACCCTGGTGTGCCTGCTCATCAGTATTCTCGGGGCACTCCATGTGGCGCGCCGGATGCAACGCTCCATCACGGCACCCCTCAAGGCCCTGACCGAGGTGGCTTACAACGTCAGCCGCCAGCGGGCCCTCAAGGAGCGGGTGCCGGCGGCCAATATCGCCGAGCTGCACGAGCTGGGCGAGGATTTCAATTCGCTGCTCGATGAGCTGGAAGCCTGGCAGGCCCACCAGAAGCGGGAGAACGCCAGCCTGCTGCATCAGGCAACCCATGATCCCCTGACCGGTCTGCCCAACCGCGCTCTGTTCGAGGCTCGCATGGAGCAGGCCATCCTGGCAGGCAACAAGGGGCATGAAGGTTTTGCCCTGCTCTATCTGGATTGCGATCGTTTCAAGCAGATCAATGACAACCTGGGCCACAGCATCGGCGACGAAGTGCTGATCGCCGTGGCGCGGCGGGTGCAGCATCAGCTCAGGCCCCTGTATCTGGTCTGCCGGCTGGGGGGAGATGAGTTCGTCATCCTCCTGACCCCGATCCATGGGGAGGACGAGGTGCGCGAGGTGATAGGGCGAGTGCAGCAGGCCATGAACACCCCCGTGGTATTGAGTGACGGTCGCCATCTCGGGGTGGGGATCAGCATCGGCTCTGCCCGCTATCCCGAGCAGGGGAAGACGGCGGATGCCCTGCTGCAATGGGCAGACGACGCCATGTATCAAGCCAAACGACAACGCAGGGAGGAGAGAGAAACACGAAAAACGAGCACGTGAAGTTGAACCGGAAATAGTGAAAGGATGATAAGAATGCGCATGTTGAACCCGATCAAAGCGGGCCTGGTGGCACTGTTGCTGAGTGTGCTGGCGGCGTGCCAGAGCCCTCCCCAGGGGCTCACGGCGGAGCAGATCGCCGCCTTGAAGGAGCAGGGATTTCACCTGACCGACGAGGGATGGACCCTGGATATCTCCAACAAGGTGCTGTTCGCCAACAATGTGGGGGCCCTCAACCCCGAGACCCGCCAGGTGGTGGAGAAACTCGGCAAGGCCCTGATTGAGGTAGGACTGAACCGGGCCCGGGTGGACGGTCATACCGACTCCAACGGTGATGAGGCCTACAACCAGCAACTCTCCCTCAAGCGGGCACGGTCGGTGGCCGATGTCCTGGTGTCGGTGGGTATGCCACAGGGGAACCTGGATATCCGCGGCCGCGGAGAAGAGGCGCCCATCGCCGACAACGCGACCGCTGCCGGGCGAGCGGAAAATCGCCGGGTTGCCATCATCATCGGCAATGGCTGACCCCCGTCAGCCGGTATCGGCGCGGCGCTCCCGTCAGGAGCCTTGAATCAACCGCCCGATCCTGTGTGTGCCACCACTCTCCAGTGGGAGAGTGGCTCTCTTCCCTTGTTGTTTCACGCTCTCCTTGCCTGACGCGCTGTTGCCCTGATGGGGACAGAGTGACGGCTCAATCCTTCCCGACTTGATCCAGCACAAATACCTGCAACTGATATTCGTTATCATTTGCGTTATTTACGCAGGGTAACCCAGTGACGACTCTCCAGCTTTCTTCGACCATGACGGGGCTTTGTACCCCGGATCCCCTCAAATTCGCCTTCACCGCCAAGACGTCGGCCCATGCCAGCCGGGGAGGGACCGCCCCCCTGATGCTGGACGATGCCGGCTGGCAAGCCTGGTGGCAGCAGGAGAGCGAGGCCAAGGCCCGAGCGCTCTATATCCATATCCCGTTTTGCCGCAAGCGCTGCAGTTTTTGCAACTTCTTCGAAAACGGCGCCAATCCGGCGCGCATGAGCCGCTACATGGAGGCACTCTGCGGGTCGCTGCGCCAGGCAGCCGAGACGCCGCTTGTCCAGAGCCGGCCTTTCTCGGCGGTCTATGTGGGGGGTGGTACGCCAACCGACATGGCGGCGGGCGATCTCGCCCGCCTGGCCAGCGTCATCCGCCGTTTTCCCCTGACCGTGGATGCGGAACTGACCCTGGAGGGGCGACTCAACGGCTTTGATGACGAGAAGTGGCAGACGGCCCTGGCGGGCGGTTTCAACCGCTTCTCGTTCGGCGTGCAGAGTTTTGATACCCGCGTGCGCCAGCAGGCGGCCTGCTTCGATGACAGGGAGACCTTGCTGTCCCGGCTGGCGGCGCTGACCCGCCACAACGAGGCGGTGATCGTGGCGGATCTCATCTTCGGTCTGCCGGGGCAGGATGAGGCCGTGTGGCGCCAGGATATCGCGGATGTGATGGCGAGCGGGGTGCACGGGGTTGATCTCTATCAACTCATCTCCATGGCGGGCACCAACCTGGCGCGCGCCGACGAGAAAGGCACCCTGGGCTGGGCCGCCGATGGCCAGCAGCGGGCAGTCATGTATGCCGACGGGGCCCGGACGCTGGAGGCGGGGGGCTGGGAGCGGCTCTCCTGCAGCCACTGGCGGCGCACCGATGCCGAGCAGAGCCGCTATAACCAGATGGCCAAGTGGGGCGCCGAGATCCTGCCCTTCGGCGCAGGGGCGGGGGGCAACATTCACGGCCACGGCCTCATGTACGGCCGGGATCTGGCGCCCTGGCATGAGGCGCAGGCGGGGGGCGTGCGTGCTCCCGGCATGGTGATGAGGCCCAATCCTGATGCCCGTCTCGACGGGCTGCTGCGAGGGGGGCTCGACACCGGATGGTTGGCGTTGTCTCAATTGCCACAGGGGCTGGTCTCCCACTTGATGCCGCTCTTTGAGGCCTGGCAGCGACACGGGCTGGCACGGCTCTCGGCCGAGCGTCTCGCCCTCACCCTGGCGGGGCGTTTCTGGAACGTGAATTTGCAGGCCGGGTTGTTCGAGTATCTGAGGTGCAATCCACCGGGGGGGATCAAGGGGGGCGAGAAACCATCCGGCCACCCGGGCAAGATGGCCGGTCATGCCCGGGTATAACGGGCTATCGGAGCACAGAAAGGAGGCGGGGGCCTGGTGCAGGCCCCCGCTTTTTGTCAGCGGTTGTCGACCTCGTCCACCCGCACCCGCAGCGCTCCCTCTGCGAGGGTGGTGATCAGGATCTGGCCTTCATTGACCTGGGATGCGCGGCGGATCACCTCCCCGGAGGGGGTGCGCACGATGGCGTAACCGCGCCCCAGGGTGGCCAGCGGGCTGATGCTGTCGAGGCGGGCTCCCAGCATGGCGAGGCGGTGGCGGGCGAGATCCTGGCGTTTTGCGATGAGGGCATGGAGGCGCTCCTCGGCAAGCTGGTGACGACGTTTGCCGATGGCCAGCAGCTTTTCGGGGCTTCTGGCCTGCAGGCGCATGACGAGGCCCGCGAGGCGCCGCTCCCCCTGGTGCAGGCGATCACGCAGGTACTGCTGCAAGCGGCGGTCGAGCTCGTCGAGGCGCTGGGACTGCTGCTCCAGCCGTCGCTTGGGATCCTGATGATCGAGCCGCTTCTGCAGCAGGACGAAGCCATGGCGGGCGGCGACCTGGTGACGGCTCATGGCCTGGGTGAGCCGCTGGCGCAGGTGTACGAGGCGCTGGGCGCGGGTGCTCCTGTCCGGCGCGACCAGCTCGGCGGCGGCAGAGGGGGTGGGGGCACGAAGGTCGGCGGCAAAGTCGCTGATGGTGATGTCCACCTCGTGTCCTACGGCGCTCACCACGGGGATGGCGGAGCCTGCGATGGCCCGTGCCACCGCCTCTTCGTTGAAGCACCAGAGATCTTCAAGGGAACCGCCGCCGCGTCCGACGATGAGCACATCCACCTCGGCGCGGCGGTTGGCAAGCATGATGGCCGAGACGATCTGGGCGGTGGCGGCGCTCCCCTGCACCTGGGTCGGGTAGATGAAAACGGGCAAGTCCGGGGCGCGGCGTTCAAGCACCGTCAGCATGTCGTGCAGGGCGGCGCCTGTGGCGGAGGTGACCAGCCCGACGGCGCGGGGTTCCCGGGGCAAGGGGCGCTTGCGCCCTTCGTCAAAGAGCCCTTCGGCCCCGAGGCGGCGCTTGAGCTCTTCGAAGCGCAGGGCCAGCATGCCATCCCCGGCGGGCTGCATGGACTCGATGATGAGCTGGTAGTCGCCCCGGGGTTCATAGAGGGAGACTCGCGCCTGCACCAGCACCTGCATGCCATCCTGGGGACGGAACGGCACCCGGCGGTTGTTGCCCTTGAACATGGCGCAGCGCACCTGGGCCGACATGTCCTTGAGGGAGAAGTACCAGTGGCCGGAACTTGGCATCGCGAGGTTCGAGAGCTCGCCGGTGAGCCACACCAGCCCCAGATCCTGCTCCAGGATCATGCGCACGGCGCTGTTGAGGCGGGTGACGGTGAAGATCTGCTGTTGTCTGCTCTGACTGGCGGGTTCGAGGTGATTCAAGGCTGGCCCTGCTGTGGTGTCCGCCGGGGCGGGAGAAACGATGGGGGTCATCTTACCCCAGTTGCGCCCATCTGCCGAGCCATGGGCCCGGCAGATGACGCGGAGCCTAGGCTTGTGCCTTGGCCGGCTTGACGGCTCTGGCGGGGCTGGTCACCAGCCAGACCGCGAGGCAGACCAAGGCGCCGCCGAACACGAAGCCGCCGGTGAGGGTTTCCCCCAGCACCAGATAGCCCCACAAGATACCAAAGGGGGGGATGAGGAAGGTGACCGTGAGGGAGCGCAGGGGCCCGATGTCGGCGATCAGCCGAAAATAGATCAGGTAGGCGAAGGCGGTGCAGAGGAAGCCGACCGCCAGCACGCTGACCCAGACGTCAGGTTGGAGCCAGTCGACGGCGGGGCCGGTCGCCAGGGTGTAGCCGAAGAAGGGAAGCAGGAAGAGGACGGCCCCTATCTGGCTGCCAAAGGCCACCAGTTTGGCGTCCAGGCCTCCCCGCTCGGTGACCCAGCGTCTCGTCAGGAAGCCGGCGCAGCCATAGCAGGCGGTGGCGATGAGGCAGGCCAGCACCCCGATGGCCAGTTGGCCGCTCAGGTCGACCTCCCCGGTGGTGGTGATGAGCCCGATGCCCACCAGCCCCAGCATCACCCCGGCCCACTTTCGCAAGGTCAGCGCCTCGTGAAAGAAGGAGAAGCCGATGAGGGCGCCCATCAGGGGCGTGGTGGCGTTGAGGATGGCGGAATACCCTGCGGGCAGCCAGAGGGCCGCCACGGCATACATCAGGAAGGGGACGCCGGAGTTGATGATGCCAAGCACCATGATGGATTTGAGCTTGCCCTGAAACTGCATGGGGGTGCGCAGCAGCAGGAGCATGGCGGCGAGCCCGACGAGGGCGAAGAAGACTCGCAGGAAGGTGGTGTTGACCGAGCCGAACGCCGGCGCCGCGATGCGCATGAACAAGAAGCTGGCACCCCAGATGGCTGCCAGCGCGAGCAATCTCCCGTAATCCGATGGTCTCATCGTTTCTCCCTGACTGAACCGCCCTGTTGCCCGAGATGGCAAGGGGGATTGCATCATGGGGGCAAGTGTCCCCGATGGCAACGGCGCCGTGCAGGAGGCAGGGGCTGACCCTGTGCCCGAGGTGATCGCGGAGGGCGGCCATCTTGCTCTCCCCGATGGGGGCGCCCCTCACTTCTGCGCCAGGAAATGAAAGCGCTATCAATCACATACAGCCCATGACGAGGTCGGCAGTGGTCACATTTTGCGCGTATTGGCCATGAAATGGTCATGGGGGACTCTAGACTGGTCGGGCTCATCTGAAGGCGGGACGTTGCGGATGGGGGAATGCCGGGACACACCGGCATCACACACAAACAATGAAAATAAAGGACTATCAATGGCTAGATGGATACTCGCGGCCGGATTGTTGGGAACCCTGATCACGGCGCCGAGCACGGCGGCGGAGTGGTTCTTCCGGGGCACCGCGAATGGATGGGCGGCGACCGCCATGACGTCGACGGACGGCGTCAATTTTGATACCTGCCAGCGCTTCGTGAGCGGGGATGCCAGCGGCGGCCCGCGCTTCAAGATAGACAGGTACGGCAACTGGCAGCAGAGCTACCCGGCGGCCGACTACGGGGTCAATGCCAACACGGCGTACCAGATCCGCATCAACGCGAGCACCCAGGCGGTGAGCGCGACGGCGGTGGCCAGTTGCGAGGCCTCGGGGTTTGCCAGCACCTTGCCGCAGCTCAACGTGCGCGGCACCTTCAACGGCTGGGCCAGCCTCCCCATGACCCTGGTAGGGGATCACCTGTGGCAGGTGGAAGCCTACCTGGATGGCAAGGCGAGCCAGCGCCTCAAGTTTGATCAGGCTGGCGACTGGGCCGTCAACTTTGGCGACAGCAACGGCGACGGCGTGCTGGAGAAAAGTGGCGGCGACATCTTCTGGAGCACCGTGGGCACGGTGCGCATCCAGGTCAACGATCAGACCCTGGCCTACAGCATCACCCCCCTTGGGGATGACAACCAGCCGCCGCTCGCGGTCATTACCCCGGGGGGGACGGTGAACGTGACCCAGGGGGCGTCGCTCACCTTGAGCGGCAGCGACTCCACGGATCCCGACGGCCAGATCGCGAGCTATCTGTGGAGCAGCAGCGAGACCACGGAGAGCATTGTCGTCAACACCACCCAGACCGGCACCTTCACCTATGGCCTCACGGTCACCGACGATCAGGGCGCCAAGGGCAGCAGCAGCGTGAGTGTGGTGGTCGGGGCAGGACAGAGCAGCGACAGCTGGTACTTCCGGGGCACGGCCAACAATTGGGGGCTCACCCCCATGACCAGCGAGGATGGCACCACCTTCTGCACCGAGCAGGCCTTTGGCAGCAACAACCCCCGCTTCAAAATTGACCACAAGGGGGACTGGACCGAGGCGTATCCGGCCCAGGATTATCTGGTCAGCGCCAACACCAGTTATCGCATCTGCTTTGACAGCCTGCGCAAGGCCATCGAGGTGGAGACGCTGGCCGGGGCCGATCTGCAGGCCCCCACGGTGACGGCTACCCCGTCTCCGGGGAGTTATGTGGACAGTCAATCCATCACCCTGGGAGTGAGCGACGATCAGGACAGCGCCCCCGCCGTGCATTTCACGACGGACGGCAGCCAGCCCACCACGGCATCGGCCCGCTATGCAGGCCAGCCCCTGGTGGCGAGTGACAAGGGGAGCGGCACCGATCTGGTGATCCGCACCTTTGCCATCGACGCCAGCGGCAATCAGCGCGAGCAGCGCTTCGAGTACCGTATCGGCGAGCAGGGGGTGGCGAGCGGCGATTTTCGCGCCGAGAGCATCTACTTCCTGCTGACTGCCCGCTTCTATGATGGCGATGCCAGCAACAACTACTACAACCGGGATCGCTACAAAGCGGGGGATCCCCAGTGGCGTGGCGACTTCAAGGGGTTGATCGCCAAGCTCGACTACATCAAGGATCTCGGCTTCACCGCCATCTGGGTGACGCCGCCGGTGGAGAACCGCTCCGGCCTCGACTACCACGGCTACCATGCCTACGACTTCTACCGGGTCGATCCCCGTCTGGAGTCGCCGGGGGCGGGTTACCGGGAGTTCATCCAGGCGGCTCACGCCAAGGGGCTCAAGGTGATCCAGGATGTGGTGCTCAACCACTCGAGCCAGTACGGCCTGCGCGGCAAGACCTGGATCGATCGCCTGCCCGTCAAATACTACGTACCGGCGGGGTCGAGCCAGGGGCTCATCAACAATGGTCCCTATCAGGGCAATCTCGGGGATTACGCCAGCGCCAATCGCTGTGACGACGACAACCCGGCGGCGCCCGACTGGTACAAGGCCCGCTGCCAGTCCGATCCGGCGGGCACCCAGCCCCTGGTAGACCCCAAGACCGGCGCCACCGTGCCGAGCGCAGGCTACAACCCAAACCGCTTCTTCGGCATCGACGCCCAGACCCTGGATCCCGCCTGGTATCACCTGGACGGTTTCATGTCAGGCGGTGACTGGGAGAGCCCGCTCGCCCTGCAGCGCAAGCACATGGCGGGGGACTGCATCGATCTCGCCACCGGCAACCAGAACGTCAAGGACTACCTCAACGGCGCCATTCGTCAGTACCTCGACATGGGGGTCGATGCCATCCGTATCGATACCTTGAAGCACATCGAGCGGGACGAACTGCTGACCTATGTCCATGACTGGCAGGCCCACAAGCCGGGGCTGTTCGTCTTTGGCGAAAACCTGGTCAAGGGCACCGGCTGGGGCTCTGAGCTCGCCAACGACAATGCCTCGGCGGTGATCCGCCCCTGGTGGTATACCCGCACCACGCCGAACCCGGCCAATCCCCGTGCAGGGGGTGATTCCGGCCTCTCGGTGCTGGACTTCTCCCTCTTCTCCACCTTCCGTGACAACGTCACCCGGGGGAACTTTGGCGGGGTAGGGGGGATCTTCGCCATGGACTGGGTCTATGGGGATGCCACCAAGCTCATCACCTTCTTCCAGAACCACGACGTGGGGCCGGACAATGACTTCAAGTACCGCTACGGCGGGGAAGAGGGGAATGCGGCCATGACCTACAACCTGCTCTGGACGGCGCGGGGGATCCCGACCCTCTACTACGGGGAGGAGGTGATGTTCCAGGCGGGTAAGCCCCAGGACATCGACGGGGCCACCATGACGGTGGATCAGACCGGTCGTGCCTACTACGGGGAGGTGCTGGACAACCCCGCCACCCCGAGCCACCCGCTCTATCAGCACATCAAGCGCCTGAACCAGATCCGCAAGGCGGTGCCCGCCCTGCAAAAGGCGCCCATGAGCCAGGTGAACGAGTGGGGGAGCGGCATCAGCTTCGTGCGTGATCTGAGCGCCCAAGGGAGCTACGCTGCCGTGGGCCTTGCGGCCAACTCGGCCCAGCAGATAAACCTGAGTGGCCTGAAGAACGGCACCTACACGGACGCGGTAACCGGTGCGAGCCAGAGCGTCAGCAACGGCAGCCTGAGCTTTGCGGTGCCCGCCTATTCGGCGCGGGTCTGGGTACTGAACGGCCCGGGCAAGGTGGGCGCGGACGGTAAATACCTCAAGTAAGGAAGCCCTGTCACAGGGAGCAGCGAGTCGGCCTTCGGGCCGACTTTTTTATTCTGCCTTCTGCCTATGCCTGAATGGATGCCCCATCCTGATGGGACTCTGGCTGCGGAGGGGCTGGTGAATGGGCAGACCTGTGGACTCGCGACCAGCACGCTCATGGGCAGGGGGCTAGAGGGAAGGGGAGTGGTGCATCCGCCGCCCGAGTCACTCCATGCTCTGCATATTGCAGTGCTCATGGCAGTGAGCAAAGCGGTGCCCATACCGCCTTTGCGCCGCGGTGCAAGGCAAACTGTGCCACTCGGTTGATCTATATTGGTGCAATTGCACTTTATTGGTGCGATCCATCCACATCCGCCCCTGGAGCCCGCCCCGAAGAAACACGCCGTATAGCCCTCGGGCTTACCCCATGACAGGCATCATCCATGCTGAAAAGCGGCATCGTATCGACATGATCTGCCGAAAAACCGGACTGTGAAGGGGATACCACGAGGCCTTTCTCGGTGACTCGGGTAAACATGCTGCGCCACCATGATGGCCGATCACTGAAGTAGTGCATTCGGTCTGCACATTGCGTATTTATCAGAATTTAAATCCGATTATTTATGGTATCGCGGACTCTTGTTTTGATTGGCGCTCTTTTTGCTGTGCCTTGTCATCCCCATGATGGCGACATCAGGGGGCGGGGGAGCGCAAGATTGGGGGTTGGGACGGCAAGGTGAATGGGTCGCCGCCATCAGCCCCAATGCGGCCTGGTTGTCGGGCAACGGATGCCACCATCAAATCGGATCTAAGGAGTCATATGGAAGGTGAAATGACCATGCAGCCAGCGGCCGCGGGCAGGGGGCTGGCCCATACCCTCAAGGACGATGTCTACGGCATGGTGCTCGGGGTCATGTTTATCGCCGTGGGGCTCAATCTGCTCAAGTGTTCCGGCATGATCACCGGCGGCATCGCGGGCATCGCCCTGCTGATCGCCCATGTCAGCACCCTGCCCATCGGCGTGCTCTTCTTCCTGGTGAACCTGCCCTTCATGGTGTTCTGCTACGTCACCATGGGGCGCGCCTTCACCCTCAAGACGCTGATCGTCAACGTCGCCCTCTCGGCGGCCACCCAGGCGGTGCCGCTGCTGCTGACGGTGAGCTATGTCCATCCCCTGTTTGCCGCCCTGGTGGGGGGAACCTTCATCGGCATGGGGGTCTTGTCTCTGGCGCGCCACAATGCCTCCGTGGGGGGCACCGGCGTGGTGACGCTCTGGCTGCAACGGCGCACCGGCATCAATGCAGGAAAGAGCCAGATGGTGCTGGATGTGCTGGTGTTTGCGCTCTCTCTGCTCACCCTGCCGCTTCCCCTGCTGCTCTGGTCAACCCTGAGTGCGCTGGCCATGAACGCCATGCTGATGAACTGGCACAAGCCGGGCCGCTATCAGGGGAACTGACCGCCGGTCTGGCTGACGGCTGTGAGTGGAAAAAAGGCCGTTCCGGGAGACTGGCGGCAGAAAGGGGCTCAACGGCAAAAAAGATCATCTTGTCGGGAAAAACGGCATGGTTACGGCTGAATTTATTGGTTTTTTGCCCTGTTGGTGGCGTTAAATCGGGCTACGCCATAAAAAATTCAAAAAACTTCTTTACCACTGCCCAATGCATGAGTAAAATTTGTCGGCAATATTTTACACCCCCACTCCTCAACGGTGAGATATTGCCATGCTCAGGATTGCCAAAGAAGCGCTGACCTTCGACGATGTACTGTTGGTTCCAGCCCACTCCACTGTTCTCCCCAATACCGCCGACCTGCGTACCAAGCTCACGTCTGCGATCACGCTGAATATTCCGATGATCTCCGCTGCCATGGACACAGTGACCGAAGCCCGTCTGGCTATCGCACTGGCCCAGGAAGGCGGTATCGGCTTCATTCACAAGAACATGTCCATCGAGCAGCAGGCTGCCGAAGTGCGCAAGGTCAAGAAGTACGAGAGCGGCGTGGTCAGCGACCCCGTTACCGTGCGCCCTGACATGACCATCGCCCAGATCAAGGAGCTGAGCCACAAGAACGGTTTCGCCGGTTACCCCGTGGTGACTGACGGCAACCAGCTGGTGGGCATCATCACCGGCCG
Organism: Aeromonas sp. PrichA-15; assembly: GCF_017939245.1. Classification (NCBI taxonomy): domain Bacteria; kingdom Pseudomonadati; phylum Pseudomonadota; class Gammaproteobacteria; order Aeromonadales; family Aeromonadaceae; genus Aeromonas; species Aeromonas sp. PrichA-15. Next base: position 59,717 of record NZ_JAGKRH010000004.1, read on the forward strand.
TGACGTGCGCTTCGTCATCGATCTCTCCCAGACCGTCGAACAGATCATGACCCAGAAAGATCGTCTGGTGACCGTGCGTGAAGGGGCCCCTCGTGAAGAGGTGGTGGCCCTGATGCAAAAGCACCGCATCGAGAAGGTGCTGGTGGTCAACGGCGACTTCAAGCTCAAGGGCATGATCACCGTGAAGGACTTCCAGAAAGCCGAGCGCAAGCCCAACGCCTGTAAAGACGAGCGTGGCCGTCTGCGGGTCGGTGCCGCCGTCGGTGCCGGTGCAGGCAACGAAGAGCGCGTCGCCGCCCTGGTGGAAGCCGGTGTGGACGTGCTGCTGATTGACTCCTCCCACGGCCACTCCCAGGGCGTGCTGGATCGCATCAAGGCGACCCGTGAAGCCTATCCTGACCTGCAAATCATCGGCGGCAACGTCGCCACCGCCGCTGGCGCCAAGGCGCTGGTGGAAGCGGGTGTCAACGCCGTCAAGGTCGGTATCGGCCCGGGCTCCATCTGTACTACCCGTATCGTGACCGGCGTGGGCGTGCCCCAGATCACCGCCATCTCCGACGCCGTCGACGCCCTGAAAGGCACCGGCGTGCCGGTGATTGCCGATGGCGGCATCCGCTTCTCCGGCGACGTGGCCAAGGCCATCGCCGCGGGCGCAAGCTGCGTCATGGTGGGCTCCATGTTTGCCGGTACCGAAGAGGCGCCGGGCGAGATCGAGCTCTATCAGGGCCGCTCCTTCAAGTCCTACCGCGGCATGGGCTCTCTGGGTGCCATGTCCAAGGGCTCCAGCGACCGTTACTTCCAGACCGATAACGCCGCCGACAAGCTGGTGCCGGAAGGGATCGAAGGGCGCGTGCCGTACAAGGGCCGCCTCAAAGAGATCATCCACCAGCAGATGGGCGGCCTGCGCTCCTCCATGGGTCTGACCGGCAGCGCGACCATCGACGACATGCGCACCAAGGCCGAGTTCGTGCGCATCTCGGGCGCCGGGATGAAAGAGTCCCACGTTCACGACGTGACCATTACCAAAGAAGCCCCCAACTACCGGATGGGCTGATGAAACGGGGCTCTACGCCCCGTTTTTCCACCCTTTTTTTATCCCGTGCTTTTTGTGACAACATCAGCCTGATGCAGGAATAAAATGACTAAAGACATTCACGCCCACCGTATCCTTATCCTGGATTTCGGTTCCCAGTACACCCAGCTCATCGCCCGTCGCGTCCGTGAAATCGGCGTCTACTGCGAGCTGTGGGCCTGGGATGTAACCGAAGAGCAGATCCGCGAGTTCAACCCGAGCGGCATCATCCTCTCCGGCGGCCCGGAATCAGTGACCGAGGCGGGCAGCCCGCGCGCCCCCGAGTACGTGTTCAACGCCGGTGTGCCGGTGTTCGGTATCTGCTACGGCATGCAGACCATGTCCGAGCAGCTCGGCGGCAAGGTGCAGTCCTCCAACCTGCGTGAATTCGGCTACGCCCAGGTCGAAGTGCTGGGCCAGTCCGGCAAGACCAGCGCCCTCTTGCGCAACATCGAAGACGCCATTGCTGACAACGGCAATGCCCTGCTGGATGTCTGGATGAGCCACGGCGACAAGGTCACCGAGATCCCCGCCGGCTTCACCACCATCGCCCAGACCGCGACCTGCCCCCACGCCGCCATGGCCGACGAAGCCAAGCGCTTCTACGGCGTGCAGTTCCACCCGGAAGTGACCCACACCCGTCAGGGTGCCCGCATGCTGGAGCACTTCGTCAAGGACATCTGCGGCTGCGAGTGCCTCTGGACCCCGGCCACCATCATCGACGACGCCGTTGCCCGCATCCGCGAGCAGGTGGGTGACGACGAGGTGATCCTGGGCCTCTCCGGCGGCGTGGACTCCTCCGTGGTCGCCATGCTGGTGCACCGCGCCATCGGCGATCGCCTGACCTGTGTCTTCGTCGACAACGGCCTGCTGCGCCTGAACGAAGGCCAGCAGGTGATGGACATGTTCGGCGATCACTTCGGCCTGAACATCATCAAGGTCGACGCCGAAGAGCGCTTCCTCTCCGCTCTCGCGGGTATCGACGAGCCGGAAGCCAAGCGCAAGACCATCGGCCGCGTCTTCGTCGAAGTGTTCGACGACGAGTCCAAGAAGCTCAAGAACGCCAAGTGGCTGGCCCAGGGCACCATCTACCCGGACGTCATCGAATCCGCTGCCAGCAAGACCGGCAAGGCTCACGTCATCAAGTCCCACCACAACGTCGGCGGCCTGCCGGAAGAGATGAAGATGGGGCTGGTGGAGCCGCTGCGCGAGCTGTTCAAGGACGAAGTGCGCCGTGTCGGCCTCGAACTCGGCCTGCCCTACGACATGCTCTACCGTCACCCCTTCCCGGGTCCGGGCCTGGGCGTGCGCGTGCTTGGCGAAGTGAAGAAAGAGTACTGCGACCTGCTGCGCAAGGCTGACGCCATCTTCATCGAAGAGCTGCGCAAGGCCGACCTCTACAACCAGGTCAGCCAGGCGTTCGCCGTCTTCCTGCCGGTGCGCTCCGTCGGCGTCATGGGCGATGGCCGCAAGTACGACTGGGTCATTGCGCTTCGCGCCGTCGAGACCATCGACTTCATGACCGCCCACTGGGCTCACCTGCCGTACGACTTCCTCGGCCACGTGTCGAACCGCATCATCAACGAGATCAACGGCATCTCCCGCGTGGTGTACGACGTCTCCGGCAAGCCGCCTGCCACTATCGAATGGGAATAAGCGGTTAACGCCTCTCCCTGAGATCACGCAAAACTGTCAAAAAGGCGCCCTTGAGGCGCCTTTTCTTTTTCCAATCGTTTGCGAGAAAATTTTGCTCCTGGCGAAGGGGATAGAGGCCCTGTTGCCAACGTTGTCATGGTAAGTGCCCGAGTCGATAGGTAGAGCCTCATCTATCGCATCCACACAAGGCGGCAGGCTGTGGTTTCTCCGGGCAGGGGAAAGGCTTTGCTGCATAGCCTCTGAAGGCCATCCACGAGTGTTATGCCCAGAAAGGTAAGTGCCACTGTGTCCAGCATCAAACACTTCTTCAAAATCCCCCCAAGTGATAGCAGGCGCACCAGTTACCGTTTCAAATGCAAAACCACGGTGCCGCTGCCCAACCCGCTCCACGGGGAAGCCATGGTGCAGATCTTCCAATCCCTGGATGGGTCGGCTCATATCACCTCCATCACCCCGATCTGGGTGGGTTGCGGGGAGGGGGAGATCGCCTAACCGGTTTGCTCTAACAACCAGCAATAAGAAAGACGCCTTATGGCGTCTTTTCACCTCTGTTGGTTTGAAAGCACTATGGCGGCGAACCTTTGTCACGACGACCCGGATCTTGCTCACTTGTGCCATCGCGATGGCTCATCACGGCATCAGGAGATATCAGCGTTTTTTGAAGGGAGTGGGAAGGAAGTGGGAAGGGAGCGGGGCTGTGGCGCCGCTTTCCCAGGTGGTGGTGACCTGGGTTTGCAAGGGCAGTGCATGGAAAACAGTGCCACCGGTGTCGGCAGCACTGACGCAAAGCCTGGTGGGATAACGCTCTTTTAGGGGTTATCAGGCCAGGGCGGGGCTGGATGTAGCGGCGCAGGGCAGGGCGGCCAACTGTGCAAGGTGCTCGCCCAGAGAGACCCCGGCGCCGGTGGCGTTGACCGTCTCGAAGTAGTCGTGCCAGCCCGATGCGGCTATCCCCTGGACGAGGGCCTCGATGGCTGCGGCATCCGGCCCGCGCCAGATGGCGAAGAAGGGGTGGGGCGCACCATGGAGGGTGGCAGCATCGGTCTCGCCCAGGGCGATGGGCTCCACCCCGAGGGCGGCGAGGTTGGCCATGCCTGTGCCAATGGCCTCGAAGAACTGCTGACGAGCCGTCTGGCTCAATGCCAGCCAGGCGGGAGTGGGGGTGTAGAGCTCTGTCAGATAGTGGGTCATAGGGGTTCCTTCGGGAGTTGGCCCTTGCGCAAGGTGCGCAAGGCGCGTTGACAAATCCGGGTTGTCGCGGGACTGGGGCTTTCGCGAGACCAGCGCGCGCAGAGGTCAGTGACCCACTGTGGCCTGTCTTTGCTCGCATCGTTCAGCCAGTTGGCAACGGAGTCCTGCACATAGAGGGCGGGATCGGCCTTGAGGGGCTCAAGCAGCATCAGGGCCTGCTCCGGCGCTTGTCGCAGGGACGCAAGATGGGTACACCAGACGCCGCGGGGCCGGGTCGCTTCGCTGGCAAAGCGTCGCAGCCGCTCGGACGGCTCCGCCGTCAAGGGCACCAGGGCGGCAATGGCCGCCTCCAGCTGCGCAGCAATGGTCGTTCGCATTGCGAGCCAGGCCCACTCGCGCACCCCAAAGTGCGGGTCATCGGCGAGGGGGCGAATGAGGGCCAGGCGGTCGCTGAGCGACAGTCCCTCGCTCGCGCCCACCATGAAACAGGCCCAGCCCCGCACGGTATCGGAGGGATGACGGCTGAGCGCCGCAAGATCCCTCGTGCCGTTCTCGGCCAGGAGCAGCCTGGCGGCCAGTGCCATGCGCCGGGTAATGCCCTCCCCGGATGCGGCGTGCATCGATGCCAGCGCCTGGGGCCCGAGCGAAGGCAGGGTGCACTGCATCAGGGCGGCAAAATCCACCGCTAGGCATTCGGTCAGGTTGCTTGCCTCAGCCTCTCCCCGGTTGAGCTGGGCGAGGCGTGAGGGGGCGATATCCGTGATGCGGCTGCGTGTCATGGGTGCTCCTCTGTGGCGGCCTCAGTGCAGCCTGCCCGGGATGAGATGACATTGAGCCAGGCCCGCTTGAGCAGGGCGCTCAGGGTTTCCCGCTCTGCCTGATCGAACCCGGCAAACAGGGAGCCTATCCACTGGCTGTGCTCATCGAGCAGGTGCTGCGCCAGGGCCTGGCCCTGCTCTGTCAGGCGCACCGAGATCTTTCGCCTGTCCTGGCTGTCGCTGTGGCGAGCCAACAGGCCGTCCCGTTGCAGCCCGTCGAGCAGGCCGGTGATGGTGGCCCGTGTGACCCCCGCCTTGTCGGCAAGCTCGTGGGGAGCCAACCCTTCTGGCAGGTCGCGCAGCAAAAACAGCAGCACGAACTTGCCTTCGGAGAGGCGGTGAGGGGCCAGGCGCGCCGCGCACGCCTGATCGATGGCAGCGGCGAGGGTCAACACCTCAAAGCAGACGCGCATGTTTTGGGTGTCCGCGTGTCCGCGGCGCTCTGCATCCTCGAGCAGGGCGAGGTGTTTCTGTTCCAGCGTGATCATGATGGTGAGTCTCGAATGACTTTGTATGGCGCCATACTATATGGCGCCAATCAAATGTTCAACCACCCAAGCGCGCGACCGGAATGGTCCATGGCAACGGAGAGCGGGAGTGTGGCGATGGGGGGCCTTTGCAAGAGAAGGCGTTGCAAGAAAATCGGCCATCTTTGGCCGTCATTCCCTATAATGCCCCTCCTTTGTGGTCTGGGGGGAGTGTCCCGCAGTGAGCCACCGCAAGCCCGAATGTTGATAGAGACGATCCCATGCATACCCTGGAACAGCTTCGCGCAGGCGAACTCTGCGGCGCCCGCCACCTCAAACTTGCTGAAAACCTCGCGGTGTTCCCTCCCGAGATCCTGAGCCTCAAGGAGACCCTGGAGGTGCTGGATCTCACCGGCAACCAGCTGAGCGAGTTGCCTGACGCGCTGGCCGAATGCAAGAAGCTGCGCATCCTCTTCTGCTCCGAGAACAACTTCACCGAACTGCCCGAGGTGCTGGGGCGCTGCCCTGCGCTCACCATGGTGGGCTTCAAGGCCAACCGCATCGCGACCGTCCCGGCCACCTCCCTGCCCGCCAGATTGCGCTGGTTGATCCTGACCGACAATGCCATTGAACGACTGCCGGACGAGCTGGGGCAGTGTGACGCCCTGCAAAAGCTGATGCTCTCTGGCAACCGGCTACATGAGCTTCCCGAGACGCTTGCCGGTTGCCACCGTTTGGAGCTTTTGCGCATCGCCGCCAACCGCCTGCCAGCGCTGCCGAGCTGGCTGCCCTCGATGCCGCGTCTGTCCTGGCTGGCCTTTGCGGGCAACCCATTCTGTGATGAGCAGGCGTGTCTGAACGGCACATCGGAGCTCACTACCGAGATCCCCTGGCAGGCGCTCTCACTGGGGGATGTGCTCGGGGAGGGAGCATCCGGCGTCATCTATCGCGCCGAGTGGGCGGGTGCCGAAGGGCCCGGGGCGGTGGCGGTCAAGCTCTTCAAGGGGGCCGTCACCAGCGATGGCTTGCCCCTGAGCGAGATGACTGCGTCCCTGGCCGCCGGTCGTCATCCAAACCTGGTCGGTGTGATGGGGAGAGTGAGCGATCATCCCTCCGGCATCCCGGCACTGGTGATGCCCCTGATAGACCCCGCCTTCGCCACCCTGGCGGGCCCCCCGAGCCTGGACTCCTGCACCCGGGATGTCTATGGGGAGGATCTGAACTTCACCCCGGCCCAGGTGATGGCCATGGTGCAGGGGGTGGCTGCGGCCGCCCGGCACCTGCACGAGCGGGGCATCCTCCACGGCGATCTCTACGCACACAACCTGCTGTACTCCTTGCAGCCCGCGATGCCTCACTCGTCGCAGGAGGCGCCGGGCCGGGTGCTGCTCGGGGACTTTGGTGCCGCCTCCTGTTACGACCGCGCCGATGAGGTGCTGGCCGGGCGGCTGGAGCGCCTGGAAGTGCGGGCCTTTGGCTGCCTGCTGGCCGAGCTGCTGGCGCGCTGTAATGGGGGCGACGCCGACCTTGACCCCCTTCATCGACTGGCCAGAGAGTGCGGCTTTGAGGTGCCTTCCCGGCGACCCACCTTCGCGCAGATCCTGACCCGGCTGGCAGCGATGGCGACAAGCCTGCCTGGGGTCGTGGCCTGAGGCCTGCCCATCGTGGGCGTTCTCTTGCACAGGGGCGGGATCATGGGGCTTGCGCCACTTCGGTGAAGTTGTGATAGTGATGCACCATTGCAGATGACGAGAGGAAGATGATGGAAGCGGCATTTTGGCACCAGAAGTGGAAAGAGAACCGGATTGGCTTTCATCAGGCAGATTTCAACCGCTGGCTGCAATCCTGGTGGTCGGCCCAGCAAGGGAGCGACCCCGTGCTGGTGCCCCTTTGCGGCAAGTCCCGGGACATGCTCTGGCTGCGTGAGCAGGGGCATCCGGTGGATGGCTTCGAGCTCTCCGAGCTCGCCATTACCCAGTTTTTTGACGAGAACAACCTGAGTGCAGAGAGAAGCGAGGTGGGTCCCTATCAGTGCCACCGGCACGAGGATCTGCGCATCTATCAGGGGGACTTCTTCGCCGCTCCGGAGCTTGGTCAGCGTTATCGCCTGGTCTATGACAGGGCGGCCCTCATCGCCTTGCCGGGCGCCATGCGCCGCCAGTATGCCGCCCTGATGAGCCGCCTGGTGGAGGCGGGAGGGCAGGTGTTGCTGGTGACCCTCGAGTATCAGCCCGAGCAGCAGCTACAGCCGCCGTTCTCGGTGGGGGAGATGGAGGTGCGCACCCTGTTTGAGCGCGACTTTGGTGTCGAGGTGCTGGGCCGGGGGGCTGAGCTGGATCACCCCAGGGTGCTCTCGGGGCAGCTCTCCTATTTCGACGAGGTGGCTTACCGGCTTATCCGCCGGGGCTGAGGAGGGCGCGAGGCCGCTGCCAACGAGGGAAGTGGCGCTTGTTTTACCTCCTTTGACATAGATCAACGTGGAAAATCAGGGAAATGCCTAAGATGAGGCTGTTTCTCAATCACTGCTGGTGCCGACCGATGAGCTCTGGTTTGAACGCCGGTCGAACATCAACCCAGTGTCTGATTTTCACGCTCATGTTCACTTTTGGCGGCTCTGGTCGCAATTGATTATGGTTTTTCCAGCCGACCCCACAGGGTCGGCTTTTTATTGCCTGCGCGTTGCCAACAGGGGAGGTCAGCCTTCGAAGGTGGCGGCGTTGAGCCGAAATGCCCGTGGATCGTCGATAAACTGGCCGGTGATCCGCTCGTCATGTTCGTGCCCCTGACCATAGCTGCAGAGGATCAGCCGATCGGAGGTGCGCGATCGCAGCTGGGTGATAAAGCGCACCAGATCGGCGCGGCTCAACTTGCCCACCTCGTCGCAGACCCGTTCCCGCTGATCAAACCCCAGATCCTTGTTGCCGATGCTGACCCAGAGCCGCTGGCCGCGGCTGCGCAGGTTGGCATCCCGCTCGCTCAACTGGGCTTGCAGCCCCGCCTTGCTCTCTTGCCACTGTTGCTCGGTAAATTCGAGCATGGCGAGCGGGAAGAGGTCGATAAACTCCTCCACCGCATCGAGCAGGATCTGCGGTCCCGCCACCGGCGACTGGATATAGAAGATCAGCCCCGGATGGCGATTGAGAGGCAGGTTGCCGGCGCCCACCACATACCCCAGTTGCTGGCGGGTGCGCAGCTCGTGAAAGAAGGTAGAGGACATGATGTGGTTCGCCAGGGTAAAGCAGGCGAGATCCCGCGCCCGGGTGGTGCGGGACTGGTAGTAGACCAGCAGCGCCGAGTCCTCGTGATCGCACCCCTGCTCGCGAATGAGGGTGCCTCTGTCCTGGATGGAGATGAGGGGGCGGCGGGTCTCGGCGCTGGGCTGGCTGTTGGCACCGAGGTGGCGCTCCAGCAGGGCCGCGAGTTCGAGGGCCTCGGCGGCCGTCCAGTCTCCGTGTACCAGGGCCTCCAGATGCACCCTGGCAAAGAGCTCGGAGACGAAGCCGGGCATCTCCCCGAGTTCGACGGTGCGCAGGTGGCGCAACAGCTGCTCGAAGGGCGGGTTGTTGGGTTGCAGCAAACTGGTGAGCTGGTTGAACAACTGGGAGATGGGGCGGGTCTTGGACTGGTTCTCCCAGTTGCGGATAAGCTGCTCCTTGATCTCGCTAAAGCGGGCCGGATCCGGATACCCCAGGGTGCGGTTGCCGAGGATCATGTCGAGCAGCAGCGGTTGCTTGTCGGCAAAGCCGCTGAGGTTGATGGTAAAGCCCCCCTGATGGGCATAAATCTGGTAGCCAAGGCCCGCGAGCTCCGCCGGGTAGGTGAGGGCGTTGAGGTGATCCGTGAGCAGTTCCACGGCCAGACGCGCCATGGCGATGTGACGCGGGCTCTTGACCGCATGTTCGCTGTCGACGGAGATATAAAGGCTGCCCTTGGGCACGCTGAACTGATGCTCATGCAGGTGCCAGAGCCGGAAACCGGGCCTGTCGATGAGGCAGGACGGCATGTCGGCGGGCAGCGCCGGCAGACGGGCGTCGAGGCGGGTGCTGATGAAGGGGTTGGGCGCCGGCAGGTGCAGGGCGGGATCCGGTTCACTCTGCTGCCAGCGGATCTTCTCGGCCTCGCTGATGCTCTGGACGCTGTAGGGTGTCTGGTACCAGCGGGCGAGGCGATCCGTGCTCGCTTCCGGGGCCTGGATGGTCACCCGCAGGTTGTGGGGGGTCAGCTTGGCGAGGAAGCGCCGGATCAGCGGCTCATCGAACTCGCGCATCATGTAGTCGCCGTAGAGCAGATCGTCCGGCCCGTAGCTGAACAGGTTGAGCACGAGGCCGGAGACGGTGTCGAGGGCCCGGCCCCGCTCCTGGAAGCGGAAGGCGGATTCCAGCACGCTGCGCTTCTCCTCATAGCGCCAGGCCTGCACCCCGCCCCGCTCGATGAGCTTCAGATAGCCAAACAGGGCGGCGATGATCTCGTCTACATGCTCAAGCCCAAGGGGGGTGAGGCCAAAGCTCACGCCAAAGTCCTTGAAGTTGGCGCCGCTGATGCCGCCGCCGGCGGCGAGCTGATTGACCCAGCCCCGCCCCTTGAGCAGGGAGAGCAGGCTGCCTTCCCCCTCATAGCCGATGAGGTGGCTCAGGAAGGTGAGGGGTTTTTTGTCGTAATACTCATCCACGCACGGCAGCGGGAAGGTCAGCGCCAGCTTGCGGGTCTCCTTGACCGGGGTCAGCTGGATGCGAATGCCGAGATCATCGAGCCGATAGAGAGGATGGCTCAGTACCGGAGGGCCGAGGCGGCGATCCGGAATGGCACCAAAGAAGCGATCACACCAGGCCAGCTGGGTCTCGATGGGTGCCGGTGAAAGCATGACCAGCGCCATGCGATCCGCACTGTAGTGGGTTTCGTAGAACGCAATGAGATCCGAACGCAGATCCCGGCCGGGGAGATCCGCCAGGGTGTCGAGGTTGCCCACCGAGAATTTGGAGAAGGGGTGGTCCGGATTGACCGTCTCCTTGTGCACCTGGTAGCTGCGGCGCACGTCGTCCTGCAGCTTGAGGCGGTACTCGGAGTCCACCGCGTTGCGCTCCTTGTCGACCCACTCCGGTGCAAAGGTGGGGCAGATGAAGAACTGGGAGAACCGGTCGAGCCCCGCCTCGAAGAAGCCGTTGTCGATGTCGAAGAAGAAGTTGGTGAACTCGGTACCGGTCCAGGCGTTGTTGCTGCCCCCGTGACGGCTCATGAATTGCTGGTACTCACCGGGTTTGGGGTAGGTGCGGGTACCGAGAAACAGCATATGCTCGAGGAAATGGGCCATGCCCTGGCGATCGGCAGGATCGTCGAAGTGGCCGGTATTCACCGCCAGGGAGGCGGCGGATTTGTCGGTCTCGGGATCACAGATCAGCAAGACCCTGAGCCGATTTGCCAGCTCCAGATAGTGATACCGCCGATGGTCATTGGGACTGGCATATGGGCTCATTGGGGAGGGGCTCGCGGTGAATTTATTTGAATTTAAACATGATTATCGACCCCGCTATCTTGCGAGGCAAACCCTTTTCTGAGAGGTGGCGCAATTGTTTCCCCCGGCATGGCGGGGTAAGATCCCCCCGCTATTTAAACAGGCCCCCTGGGCGAGGTTGTAATGAAAATCTACATCATGCGTCATGGCCAGGCTGGCATGAACGCAAAGACTGATGAACAGCGTCCACTGACCGAGCAAGGCATCGAAGAGTCCATCCACATGGCGGGCTGGCTGGCTCCCCAATTGGCAGGCTCCCTGAACCTGGTGATCCACAGCAACTATCTGCGTGCCAGACAGACCTGGCAGGCCATCGCCCCCGTGTTGCCCAAGGCCCTCAAGGTCGAGGAGAGCGGCGACATCACCCCCTACGGGGATCCGGCTTTCGTGGCAAGCTACCTCACGGAGCTGGCGGCGGAGCATGACAACATCCTTATGGTCAGCCACCTGCCGCTGGTGGGGTATCTGGTCCAGAGTCTCTGCCCGGCGGCAGGGGCCCCCATGTTCGCGACGTCCGGGCTGGCCTGCATCGAATGGCAAGATGGCAAAGGAGTCTTGCTCTGGCTGGAAGGACCGCATACAATACGGTAAAAGTTAATAATAAGTTACAGTTTGGTTTTTTGGGGAAGAGAGAGTCGAATTTTCCGGTTTTTTATATAAATTTAACGGAATTATTTCGCATAAGCTGCTGTCATACGGATACAACTTCAAGAGGTTGCAAACGATGAGAGTGTTCAAGAAGTACCTGCCACTGATGGTGGCAAAACATGTCAAAACCTTCTTCAAGGGGCGGATTTACATCCACGGCAGGGGGCGCTTCGATTTCCAGTCGGGCTTGCTGATGATGCCATTGCAAGCCGACATTCCCCATCGCCAGACGGTGCTCGAGGTCAATGAACTGATTTCAAGGCTCCACATGGATGCCGCCTGAGGCGCCTCAGGCTGACCCTGGTCCCCCTCATGCCCGCCCCTGTGCGGGCATGATTGTTGATGGCGCCTGGGCGCGGTGCCAACCGTTCGCGTCATGGCGCTTCTTCCTGCGTTGGCAGGCTTGCTTATCCTGATTGCCTCTCTATACTCGCGCGCAATACCCGCCTTTTTATTCTGGATATCGCAATGCCCCTTGCCTTCCTGTTTCCCTTCTCCTGCATGGCCATCTGGGCCGGCAATGGCATCGTCAGCAAGCTGGCGGTCGGGGTGTTGTCTCCTGCGGCGCTCGCCTGGTCGCGCTGGATGGTGGCGGCCCTGGTGCTGACCCCGTTTCTGGCTCACCGGGCCTGGCGCGAGCGTCGCAAGCTGCGGGCCGGTTTCTCGAAGCTGGCGGTGCTGGCCCTGCTCGGCATGGTCTTGAACCAGACCTTTGGCTATTACGCGGCCCAGACCCTGGGGGCTACCGAGATTGGCCTGATGATGGGGCTGACCCCCTTGATGACAGTGCTGCTCAGCATCTGGTTGCTGCGCGAGCGGCCCACCTGGGGGGCGCTGCTGGGAGGCGCCATCTCCATTCTGGGGCTGGCGATTTTGTTGGGGCAGGGGGATCCGGCCCGGCTGCTGACCCAGGGCATCCATATCGGTTCCGTTTACATGCTGCTCTCGGCGGCCACCTATGCGCTCTACAGCGTGCTGCTCAAGCGCTGGGATCTGGGGCTGGACAACTGGTCCATGCTCTACGGTCAGGTGCTGTGCAGCCTCCTGTTCCTCACCCCCTTCTATCTGCTGGTGGACGGGCACTGGCCCGATGGCAGCGCCCTCTGGCTCATCTTCTATGCGGGGATCCCGACCTCGGCCCTTTCGCCCTGGCTCTGGATGCAGGGCATTGCCCTGCTCGGGGCGAGCCGCACCGCCATCTTCATGAACCTGTTGCCGGTCATGACGGCAGCCCTTGCCATCAGCTGGCTCGGGGAGCGGCTCACCAGCTATCACCTCATCGGTGGCGGCATGACCCTGATGGGGGTGCTGCTGGCGCAGTTGCTGGTCAGGCCCGTGACGGTGCGAAGGGGCGCCCGGCTTGCAGTGGCGGGCTGTCAGGAAAAGTAGGAGAAAAAGACCGCCCTCGAGGCGGTCTTTTGGTTCGGTGCCCAGCGTCACTGCGCCGTCAGATAGAGATCCTTGGCATAGACAAGGTCTTGCGGGTTCTGGTAGGGGTAGCCCTTGACGTTGGGTTTGAGCAGCCGTGATTTCACGTAGAAGTAGACAGGGGCGATGGGGGCCTCCTCGTCGATCAGCACCTCGGCCTGCTGATAGAGGCGGTTGCGCTCGGCGGGGTCCTTGGCGTCATGGGCCTTGGCCAGGAGGGCGTCGTATTCCTTGTTGAACCACTTGCCGCTGTTGGCGCTGCTGCTGGAGGTCATGATGTCGAGGAAGGTGGAGGCATCGTTGTAGTCTCCGTTCCAGGAGTAGCGGCTCACCCCGAAGTCACCCTCGTTCAGGGCCGACACCATGGTCTTCCACTCCATGTTGTTGAGCTCCGCCTTGACCCCCAGGTTGTGCTTCCACATGGAGGAGATGGCGAGCGCTATCTTCTTGTGCCCCTCGTTGGTGTTGTAGAGGATGTCCACCGTCAGCGGCTTGTCAGGGCCGTAACCCGCCTCGCCAAGCAGCGCCTTGGCCTGCTTGATGCGCTCTTCCTTGCTCATCAGCTCGCTGGCGGGGCGTTTGAGCTCGAAGCCGTCCACGCTCGGCGGGGTCAGGCTGAAGGCGGAGAGCTGCCCCTGTCCCAGGATCTTCTCCGTGATGGTGTCCCGGTCGATGGCAAGAGACAGTGCCTTGCGCACCCTGACGTCGTCAAAGGGTTTGCGCTGGGTGTTGAAGACGTAGTAGTAGGTGGCGAGCATGGGGGCGCTCACCAGCTCCTCCGGGCTCTGGCGCTTGATCTGCTGATACTGCTCCAGGGGATAGGTGGTGTAGTGCAGCTCGCTCGCACGATAGCGGTTGTAGGCCGCGGTATCGGAGACGATCTCCAGATAGATCACCTTGTTCAGCACGGTGTGCTCGTTGTCCCAGTAGTGGGGGTTGCGCTCGGCGATGAGGCGCTCGTTCGGGGTCCACTCCTTGAGGGCGAAGGCGCCGTTGGAGACGATGTTGGCCGGTTTGACCCACTCATGACCGAACTTCTCGATGGTGGCCTTGGGCGCCGGGAAGGTGGTGTAGTGGGAGAGGGTCTTGAGGAAGAAGGGGACCGGGTTTTTCAGGGTGATCTGCAGGGTGTAGTCATCGAGCGCCTTGATCCCCAGGGCATCCGGGCTCTGCTTGCCCTGCACCACGTCGCTGGCATTGGCGACGCCGGTCAGCTCGATGAACCAGGCGTAGTTGGAGGCGTTCTTGGGGTCAGCCGCCCGCTGCCAGCCATAGACGTAGTCCGCCGCCGTCACCGGCTCGCCGTTGGACCATTTGGCATCGGGTCTGAGCTTGAAGGTGTAGACGGTGCCCGTGGCATCGAGCTCGTAGCCAAGGGCGCCCGCCGCCTGCAGCTTGCCGTTGCCATCCAGGGTATAGAGCCCCTCGAACAGATCGTTGACGACGTCGCTGCCCGCGCTCTCTTCCACCATCTGGGGATCGATGGAGGCAGGCTCGGTGCCGATGTTGCGCACGAACACTTGCTGGGTGGCTGGCAGAAGCTGGGTGCCTTCAGGCACCTGGGCGGCGAGGACGGGGAGGGTGAGCAGAGCGGCAACCGCCCCGGCGATAAGCGACTTTTTCATTGAATATCCTTATGTTTTTTGCTTCCAAAGCGCAGCCAGTGTGCGGGATTGGGGGGCAGATCTCAAGAGGGGAGCCTCTGGCGCAACATTGCCGGGCGCCAGGGGGAGCAAGGCGGGCAGCCGCGTCGGCCCGGATGCATTCTTGTCACGAATTAACCCCCCAAAAGATGCCGGATGGCACCCTTGTTTCACGCCGAAAGCCCGTGGTGGCGCGGTTTTCTGGCGATTTAAAGAACGGCTTAATTCGCTGCAAAAACAAAAAACAGGCGTTACATTGGGTTACAAAACAACGCTGCCGGGGATCGGCACTTTTTTTGCCGACACCTGCAAACGTTTTCAACGGCCAACGGAAACGATCTTAAAGGAACAAGAATGCGAAACATGATCACCATGGGCGAGTTCATCGTCAAAAAGCAGGCGGACTACCCGACCGCGACCGGCGAGCTGACCTCCTTGCTCAGCTCCATCCGCCTGGCCGCCAAGGTGGTGAACCGGGAGATCAACAAGGCGGGTCTGGCGGACATCATCGGCTCCATCGGCGCCGAAAACGTGCAGGGCGAGGTGCAGCAGAAGCTGGACGTCTATGCCAACGAGCGCTTCAAGGCGGCGCTGGAGGCCCGTGGCGAGGTGTGCGGCATGGCCTCTGAGGAGGAGGAGGACTTCGTCTCCTTCGATTCCGAGCTCTCTCGTCACTCCAAGTACGTGGTGCTGATAGACCCCCTCGACGGCTCCTCCAACATCGACGTCAACGTCTCGGTCGGGACCATCTTCTCCATCTACCGCCGGGTCAGCAAACCGGGCGCCGGCGTCACCCTGGAAGACTTCCTGCAGCCGGGTCACCGTCAGGTCGCGGCGGGCTACGTGGTCTACGGCTCCTCCACCATGCTGGTCTACACCACCGGCTTTGGGGTCAACGGCTTCACCTATGACCCCTCCATCGGCTGCTTCTGCCTCTCCCACGAGAACATCCGCATTCCGGAGGAGGGCAAGATCTACTCCATCAACGAGGGCAACTACATCAAGTTCCCGGACGGGGTGAAGAAGTACCTGAAATACTGCCAGGAGCGTGACGAGGCGACTCACAGGCCCTATACCTCCCGCTACATCGGTTCCCTGGTGTCGGATTTCCACCGCAACCTGCTCAAGGGGGGCATCTACATCTACCCGTCCGGCACCAACTCTCCGAACGGCAAGCTGCGCCTGCTCTATGAGTGCAACCCCATGGCCTTCCTGGTGGAGCAGGCCGGTGGCAAGGCGTCCGATGGCTTTGGCCGCATCATGGACATCCAGCCTACCGCTCTGCACCAGCGGACCCCCTACTTCGTCGGGTCCACCAGGATGGTGGAGCGGGCCGAGGCCTTCATGCGGGAGTTCTCCGCCCACGAGGATCCGGCCAACCAGGGCTAAGCCCGGGCCAGCGTCCCTTCGTCACGGGAGCCGTCAAGGCTCCCGTTTTTATTGGCGTGCAGGCGGGTGTAGCCAGGTTGATATGCTGACGGACTGACGGACTGACGGACTGACGGACTGACGGACTGACGGACTGACGGACTGACGGGCTGACGGGCTGACGGGCTGACGGGCTGACGGACGGACGCGGCGCCTCGGCGGTCGCGGTGCAATGGCTGGTGGCCCCCTTGCCGGAATACCGGGTCTGGATACGTGGGCGGGATAAATACGGCACGGGCCATCTGCGGGGCTATCGAGGCGCGTTGAACCCGTTTTTTGCCCACAATCCTCCCCACATCCATCTGTTTTTCAGATGGGTTATGACTCAATGCATCGTATCAGTGGATGGATTCGGCGGTAAAACGGTGCTGCCAGGAGGGCGAACCGAGGCGTCGGGGACAAGAAGGGGGGCCGGGGGCGAGATGCCGCCCCTTGCCAGCAACGAAACGGGAGCCCTGGGGCTCCCGTTGTTATGGGCGGCAGGTCGCGCCCTGCTGACGTCATGCTTACCCTCAGGGGGTGGCATGGCGGGCGAGATCCGCCAGCAGGCCGTCCACCAGTTTGAGGCGCATGGCCCTGTCCTGGGTCGGCACCTGGAAGCGCAGCCGGGTCGGTCCGTCCATCTTGTAGATGCGCGGCTGTTCCGAGAGCAGCTTGACCAGATAGGCCGGGTTGACGCGGGTTTCCTGGGTAAAGTCCAGATAGCCGCCGCGCTCGCTCATCTCCACCCGGCGAATCCCCAGCGCCGTGGCGCGCTGGCGGAAGGCGGCCAGCTCCATCAGCGTCTTGGTCGGCTCCGGCAAGAGACCGAAGCGATCGATGAGCTCCACTTTGAGCACCCGCAGCTCCTGCTCATCGGCGGCACTGGCGATGCGCTTGTACATGGAGAGCCGCATGTTGACGTCCGGGATGTAGTCGTCCGGGAGCAAGGCGGGCAGGCGCAGTTCCACCTCGGTATGCTGGCTCATGAGCTGCTCCAGCGACGGCTCCTTGCCATGTTTGAGCGCCTCCACCGCCTGCTCCAGCATCTCCATGTAGAGGGTGAAGCCCACCGATTCAATTTGGCCGCTCTGATCGTCGCCGAGCAGCTCGCCCGCGCCCCGGATCTCCAGATCGTGGGTGGCGAGCGCAAAGCCGGCGCCGAGATCTTCGAGGGATGCGATGGCCTCCAGCCGCTTGGCCGCATCCTTGGTCATCAGCTTGGGATGGGGGGTGAGCAGGTAGGCATAGGCCTGGTGGTGGGAGCGACCGACCCGGCCCCGCAGCTGGTGCAGCTGGGCCAGGCCAAGGTGATCCGCCCGGTCCATGATGATGGTGTTGGCGCTCGGCACGTCGATGCCGGTCTCGATGATGGTGGTGCACACCAGCAGGTTGAAGCGCTGGTGGTAGAAGTCCGACATCACCCGCTCGAGCTCCCGCTCGCGCATCTGGCCGTGGGCGATGCCGATGCGCGCCTCCGGCACCAGCTCGGCAAGATCGGCGGCGCACTTCTCGATGCTCTCCACGTCGTTGTGCAGG
This sequence comes from Aeromonas sp. PrichA-15, assembly GCF_017939245.1. Taxonomy (NCBI): domain Bacteria; kingdom Pseudomonadati; phylum Pseudomonadota; class Gammaproteobacteria; order Aeromonadales; family Aeromonadaceae; genus Aeromonas; species Aeromonas sp. PrichA-15. The sequence goes on from NZ_JAGKRH010000004.1 coordinate 77,095, forward strand.
TAGTAGACCTGGCCGCCGCGCTTCAATTCCCGCAGTACCGCCTCGCGCACCACCGCAGGTTCGTGCTGGCGCACGAAGGTCTTGATGGCGAGCCGCTTGGCGGGCGGGGTGGCGATGATGGAGAGATCTCGCATGCCGGACATGGCCATGTTGAGGGTGCGGGGAATGGGGGTGGCGGTGAGGGTGAGGATATCCACGTCGGCGCGCAGCGCCTTGATCTTCTCCTTCTGGCGCACCCCGAAGCGATGCTCCTCGTCGACGATGAGCAGGCCCAGATCCTTGAAGGTGAGCTCGGCGCTGAGCAGCTTGTGGGTGCCGATGATGATGTCCACCTTGCCCTCGGCCATCTCCTTCATCACCGCGCTCTGCTCCTTGGCGGAGCGGAAGCGGCTCAGTACCTCCACCCGCACCGGCCAGTTGGCGAAGCGGTCGCGGAAGTTGTCGTAGTGCTGCTGGGCCAGGAGGGTGGTGGGCACCAGCACGGCCACCTGCTTGCCGCCGTGCACGGCCACAAAGGCCGCCCGCATCGCCACTTCGGTCTTGCCAAAGCCCACGTCGCCGCACACCAGGCGGTCCATGCTCTTGGCCTGGCACATGTCGCCGAGCACAGCGTTGATGGCATTGAGCTGATCCTCGGTCTCCTCGAACGGGAAGCTCGCGGCAAACTGGCGGTAGGCTTCGCGGTCGTGCTTGAAGGCAAAGCCGTGACGGGCTGCCCGCATGGCATAGACATCCAGCAGCTCGGCCGCCACGTCCCGCACCTTCTCCGCCGCCTTGCGCCGCGCCTTGACCCAGGCCTCGCCGCCGAGCTTGTGGCTGGGCGGGTTGTCCGAGCCGGTGTAGCGGCTGATCAGGTGCAAACTGGTGACCGGCACGAACAGCTTGTCGCCGCCGGCGTATTCCAGGGTCAGAAACTCGGTGGGCAGGCCGCCTGCGTCTATGGTCTCGAGCCCCAGGTAGCGACCGACCCCGTGATCCAGGTGCACAACCGGCTGGCCCTGGGTCAGCTCGCCCAGGTTTCGGATCACCGCATCGGAGCTTAAGTTCTTGCTCTTGTCCCGCTGGCGCTTGCTGCGGATCTTGCCGCCGAGCAGCTCGGCTTCGGTGATGAGGGCAAGGGGCGTCTGGCCGGGCTCTTGCAGCAGGAAGCCCCGCTCCAGGGGACAGACCAGCAGCCCGTGGCGCGCATCGCTCGAGAGGAAGGCGTCGAGGGAGGCAAACTCCCGGGGTTGCAGGTTGATCCGTGCGAGCAGATCCCCTAGCCCCTCGCGCCGCCCCTCGGACTCCACCGCAAACAGGGTGCGCCCGGCAAAGCCTTGCAGGAAGCCGTCAAGGGCCAGCAGGGGTTGCTCCTTGCTGTGGTCGAGCTGCAGATCCGGCAGGGGGGCGAGGGGCAGATCCTGCTGACCCGCTCCGCCGTCAACGGTCGCCTCCTGCAGCCGCACGGCGCCATAGTCCCCGAGGGCGGCGAAGAGCTGCTCCACCGGCAGATAGATCTGCTGGGGCGGCAGCAGGGGACGGGTGTTGTCCCAGCGCCTGTCTTCATAGCGCTGGCCGATGTCGTTCCAGAAGCGCTGGGCCGCGGGGTAGATCTCCCCCACGGTGAGCAGCAGGGTGTTGCCTGGCAGGTAGTCAAACAGGCTGGCGGTCTGGTTGAAGAAGAGCGGCAGGTAGTATTCGATGCCGGCGGGCCAGCGCCCCTTGCTCACCTCCTGATAGACGGAGCCCTCGGCCCGGGAGATCTCGAACTGTTCGCGATACTGGCCACGAAACAGCTCGATGGCCCCCTCGTCGGTGGGAAATTCCCGGGCGGGCAGGAGGCTCACCGACTTCACCTGCTCGCTGGAGCGCTGGGTCTCGGGGTCGAACGGGCGGATGGAGTCCACCTCGTCATCGAAAAAATCAATGCGATAGGGGCGGCTGCTCCCCATGGGGAAGAGATCCAGCAGGGAGCCGCGGGCGGCGAATTCGCCATGCTCCAGCACCTGTTCCACCGCCACGTAGCCCGCCTGCGCCAGACGCCCGCGCAGCTGCTGCAGGTTGAGGCGCTGGCCGCTTGTGACCATCAGGCTGTATTTGTCGAGATAAGCCTGGGGCGCCGTGCGCAGCATCAGGGTGGAGATGGGCACGATGAGCACGCCGTGGCGCATCTGCGGCAACTGGTAGAGGGTTTCGAGGCGCTGGGAGATGATGTCCTGGTGGGGAGAGAAGCTGTCGTAGGGCAGGGTCTCCCAGTCCGGGAACAGCAGCACCGGGCAATCCTGATCCGCCAGCAGGAACCCCAGTTCCTGTTCAAGGCGCAGGGCGCTCGGGGTATCGGCGGTGACCAGCAGGACGGGTCTTCGGGCTTCCCGGGTGAGGCGGGCGGCAACCAGCGCCAGGCTGCTGCCGACCAGCTGGCCGAACGTTGTCTTCTGGCCCGCTTTGGCGGGCAAGGCGGGGAGGGTCATTGGCATCATCGGAGTCTTTTACTGTTGGCGTTCTTTTGACATGGACCTGGGTTAGCGCTGACGTTCCTGGGCACGCAGCTTGAGCTGTTTCGACTGCACATGCAGGCTGGCGCGCACCAGCAGCTCCCGGTCATCCTCGCGGATGCGCACGTAGTCGAGCATCACGTGGGTGCCGTGCTCTCCAGCGTCCCGCTGCACGACCTCGCCGTAGCAGTAGACGGCGGAGGCTTCTTCCCGCAGGAAGATCTTGAGCCGCACGATCTGGTGCAGGGCGGGGGCCTCCCCGTGCCCCTGGTGGGGGTGCAGGTAGGTGAGCTGCCCGGCGCCAAAGCGCAGGGTGTGGAAGCGGTGCTCGGGGTGATCCTGGGCTGCCAGCACATAGCCCATGATCATGTCGATCTTGCGGGACTGCTGATTGATGATCTCCACCAGATCGTGCATGGACTCGTTCTGGCTGCGCAGCAACCGGCTGCTCACCAGATCGATGGAGGTAATGGCGGAGGCGATGCGAAACGGCTCGGGCAACTCGGCCTCCAGGGCCTCCAGCGTCGGCAGACGAAAGTCGGCCGGCATGGGGATCACATTGACCGGCGTGGCATGGGTGACGCTGAAGAACTGTTCCTGCATGGAGGCTATCCCTTGTTGTCATAGACGGTTTCCCTTTATTATCCGGTATCTTATTTCGTTGGCAACGTAGATATCCTTGAAGACCGGACTTTTTCAGCCACTGTCGCTGGCCATCGGCCTGCGTTATGCAGGCTCGCGACGCAGTAACCGCTTCGTCTCCTTTATCTCCCTGTTCTCCACCTTTGGCATCGCCATCGGGGTCGCCGCCCTGATGGTGGTGATCTCGGTGATGAACGGGTTCGAAGGCCAGCTCAAGGGGCGCATCCTCGGGGTGATCCCCCATGTGGTGGTGACCAATCAGGCTGGACGCATCGAGGCCGAGCCCGAAGGTCTGCCCGATCTGGCCCGCCTGCCCCACGTGGTGGCCACGGCCCCCATGCTCGACAGCGAAGGCATGCTGCAAAGCCCGGGTCAGCTCACCGGTGTGAGCGTGCAGGGGATTGATCCCGCCCGCTGGCCCAAGGATGACATCCTGCACGCCCAGATGCTGGGTGGGCGCCTTGACAGCCTGCAGGCCGGTGAATACCACATCGTGCTGGGGCAGGGGGTGGCCAGCCGCCTCAAGGTCTCCATCGGCGACCAGGTGCGTCTCATCCTGACCGAAGGTACCCGCTTCACCCCCTTTGGCCGGGTGCCGGCCCAGCGTCTTTTCACCGTCTCCGGCATCTTCGGGGTCGGCGCCGACGTGGACAGCCAGGTGGCCCTGATTGCCCTGGGGGATGCCCAGCGCATGCTGCGCCTGCCCGCAGACAAGGTGGGCGGCATCCGCCTCTGGCTGGACGATCCCTTCGCCGCCGACGAGGTGGTGAAGACCGCGTTGCCGGACGGGCTGGAGTGGCAGGACTGGCGCCGCGAGCGCGGCGAGCTGTTCCAGGCGGTGGCCATGGAAAAACGGATGATGGGGCTGATGCTGGTGCTGATCATCGCGGTCGCCACCTTCAACATCCTCTCCGCCCTGGTGATGGTGGTCACCGACAAGGAAGGGGAGGTGGCCATCCTGCGTACCATGGGCATGAGCGAATCCGGCATCGTCAAGATCTTCATGGTGCTGGGGGCGTCGAGCGGCGTCATCGGCGCCCTGTTCGGGGGGCTGGCGGGGCTGGCGCTCTGCTTCGGCCTCAATCCTCTGCTCAATGCCCTTGGGCTCAACCTCTATATGGCGGCGGGGGGCAGCGGTCTACCGGTCATCGTCGAGCCGGCCCAGGTCATGACCATTTTGCTGGGCGCCGTGCTGCTCAGCTTCAGTGCCACCCTCTACCCGGCCTCCCGCGCGGCCCGGGTCAAACCGGCGGAGGCGCTGCGTTATGAATAATTCATCTTCTGTTGTTACTGGTGCAAGTGGAGCCCCCGTTATGAATCAATCCGTCTCCTGCGAGCCGCTGCTGCGCTGCCAGGCCCTCAATCATGTCTACAAAGAGGGCAATCTGGAGACCCAGGTACTCAAGGGGATCGAGCTGGACGTTGCCCCCGGGGAGATGCTGGCGGTGGTGGGGAGCTCGGGCTCCGGCAAGACCACCCTGCTGCACCTGATGGGGGCGCTGGACAACCCCTCCAGCGGCGCCGTGCTGTTCAAGGGGCAGGACATCCATGGCTGGGACAGCCGCACCCAGGCGAGGTTTCGCAACCAGGAGTTGGGTTTCGTTTACCAGTTCCACCACCTGCTCTCGGAATTCAGCGCACTGGAAAATGCGGCCATGCCGCTGCTGATCGCCGGTGAGTCGGTGGCCAGCGCCACCGAGAAGGCGAGCAAGATGCTGGGGCGGGTGGGGCTCTCCCACCGTCTCAACCACAGACCGTCCGAGCTCTCCGGTGGCGAGCGCCAGCGGGTGGCCATCGCCCGAGCCCTGGTCAACGAACCCAGCCTGGTGCTGGCGGATGAGCCCACCGGCAACCTGGATCACGCCAGCGCCACCGCCGTCTATGAGCTCTTGTGCGAGCTCAATCGCGAGCTTGGCACCGCGTTCGTGGTGGTGACCCATGACTTGAGCCTGGCGGCCAAGCTCCACCGCCGGGTCACCCTGGTGAGCGGCATCATGGCGGAGGTCGCCTGATGTTCAAGCCGCTGCCCCTGTTCCTGGGCCTGCGTTACAGCCGCTCCCGCCGTCGCAACGGCTTCATCGCCTTCATTTCGGCCTCCTCCCTCATCGGCATCGCCCTCGGGGTGATGGCCCTCATTCTTGGCCTCTCCGCCATGAACGGGTTCGAGCGGGAGCTCAAGAACCGGGTGCTCTCCGTGGTCCCCCACGGCGAGCTCATCGGCATGGAGGCGCCACTGCCTGACTGGCCGCGGCTCAGGGACTACCTGCTGGCTCAGCCCGGGGTGGAGGCGGCTGCCCCCGTCATTCGCCTGGACGGCCTGCTGGAGCACGGCTCCGCCCTCAAGGGGGTCCAGCTGCGTGCGGTGCTGCCGGAGCTGGAAGCCAATCTCTCCGATGCGGGCAACTTCATGACGGGTCGGGGCCTTCGCGAGCTGCAGGCGGGTGAACACGGGGTCATCCTCGGCAAGATCATCGCCGACAAGCTGGGGGTCAAGACAGGGGACACCGTCACCCTGCTGCTGCCCCAGGCGGGTGATGCCGCCGGCATCAAGAACCCGAAACGGGAGGCGCTCACCGTGGTGGGGCTGCTCGAGATCGGCGGCCAGCTCGACGGCCTGCTCGGCTTCATGCACCTGGCGGACGCCCAGGCCATCACCGGCATGGGCAGCGCGGTGGAGGGGTTCAGCCTCAAGGTGAACGACGTGCTCAAGGCCCAGTCCATCACGGTGGCGGCGGCCCAGAAATTCCCGCACTACGTCTATATCAGTAGCTGGATGAGCCGTCAGGGTTATCTCTATCAGGACATCCAGATGGTGCGCACCGTGATGTACGTGGTGATGCTGATGGTGGTGGCGGTGGCCTGCTTCAACATCGTCTCTACTCTGGTGATGGCGGTGAATGAGAAGCGCAGCGAGATTGCCATCTTGAAGACCATGGGGGCGAGCCCGGGCCAGATCCGGCTTACCTTCGTCATCCAGGGGATGGTGAACGGGGTGGCGGGAGCCTTGCTCGGCGCCCTGCTTGGCGGTCTGCTCTCCAGCAAGCTGACCCAGATCCTGAGCGCCATCGAAGGGGTTATCGGGCACCGTTTCCTGAATCCCGACATCTACTTCATCGACTTCCTGCCGACCGAGCTGCACATGCAGGACTTGCTCATCGTGACCGGCGCCGCCATCCTGATGAGCCTGGTGGCGACCCTCTATCCTGCCTGGCGGGCGAGCGGCCTGGTGCCGTCCCGGGAACTGGGGCATTGATGCCCATGGATGTGATAAAGGGCCCTGCGGGGCCCTTTTTATTGTCACTCTTTTGTGGGGAAACCCCCGACGTGGCGGTTATCGGGGCAATACGCAGGAGGAGATGATGCCCGGTGCCGTGTTAATGGCATCAATGGGCATTCAACTCATCGAGAGGCAGTGAAAAACTCCCCACGAAGACATCGATGAAGTAGCGCATGGCGGGGTTCATCCTGGCGTCCAGCATCTGCTCGAGGCGCTTTCGCGCGGGCTCGAACTCCCGGTTGCCGACGCTCAGCTCCTCCAGACACTTGGTGTAGGCGCAGAGGGTGTCTGCATCCTTCACCAGGCTGGTGAGGGCCTCGTCCTGGGCGCCGGAGTCGAGCAGGGGGCGAAAGTCCTCTACCAGCTCAGGCGGCAACATGCCCAGCAGGCGCTGCTCGGCGGCAAGCTCAATCTTCTTGTATTCGCGGGCGATTTCGGGATTGAAGTACTTGACCGGGGTGGGCAGATCCCCGGTCAGCACCTCGCTGCTGTCGTGGTAGAGGGCCATGACGGCGGCCCGGTCTGCATCCACCTGAGCGCCGAACAGGCGATTGCTGATAAGACCGAGGGCGTGGGCCACCATGGCGACCTGCAGGCTGTGCTCGGCGATGTTTTCGGGCTGGATGTTGCGCATCAGGGGCCAGCGGTAGATGAGGCGCATACGGGCGAGGTTGGCAAAAAAATGGCTGGGCAGCATGGAAGACCTCGAATGGGGCAATGAAAAAGGGCAGACCCTAGTCTGCCCTTTTTTCCACCCGCAAGGATAGCCTGAGATGGGCCCTCAGCGGATGTAGCGACCCGATTCGGCCTCGTGGTTGGTCACTATCATCTGGCCGATGGGGGCCAGGCTGATGAGGGCCAGCTTGAGGTGCTGGATGCCGAACGGGATGCCGACGATGGTGACGAAACAGGCCAGCGCCGAGGCAATGTGGCCGATGGCCAGCCAGACCCCGATGAGCACAAACCAGAGAATGTTGCCAATCAGCCCCAGGGCGCCGGTGCCGATGTCGCTCTGGCCCGTCATGCTCTTGCGGCTCACCGCCTGCTTGCCAAACGGGAAGAAGGTGAAGGTGCCGATGACGAAGCAGGCGCGTCCCCAGGGGATCCCGATGAGGGAGACGAAGCAGAGCAGCCCCGCCAGCCACCAGGCCAGCCCCATGAAGACGCCTCCCAGCACGAACCAGAACAGATTGAACAAGAAGCGGAAAAAGGACATGTGGGTGACTCCAGCAGCACGTGAATTGGCTGTCACCATAGCGAGGCCGGCCGGGGGACGCAATGGCACAGGCGAGAAGGTGGACAATTTGGGTCGCAGCACGCCATTTTTGTGCCCGATTGGCGGCGGATGGCGATCAAAATGGCCCGTTTACCGTGAAAAAGAGTGAGCCAGTGCAAATTATTGCGGATGGAATGCTTGAACTCGGTGCAAGGCTTCCCCATATAGGAGAAAGTCTTGCGCAAATTGTGCTGTCTGTGCCCCGGATGGGGGATGTGCGGCTCGACGCGACCACTGCACGCCGCTATAATGTCGCGTCATATTTTCTCATCACAAAGACAGTCGTTGTCTTTATAAACAGGAAGACTCCGGGCTTGCCCGGGGGCAATAAAGGGTCAGCACGCAGTGCTGAGTTGAACGAGGTAAAAGAATGCAAGTTTCTGTAGAGACAACCCAGGGTCTGGAACGCCGTCTTACCATCACTGTACCGGCCGCTACCGTTGACGCCGCCGTGCGCAAAGAATTGAATGGCCTGGCCAAAACCCGTCGCATCGACGGTTTCCGTCCTGGCAAGGCTCCGGTTGCCATCATCAAGAAGATGTTCGGTGCCATGGCTCACGCCCGCGTTGCCGATGAAATGATGCAGAACAACTTCATCAAGGCCATCATCGAGAACAAACTGAGCCCGGCTGGCGCCCCGACCATGGATCCGAAAGAAATCAAAGAAGGTCAGGATTTCGAGTTCACCGCCACTTTCGAAGTGTATCCGGAGTTCGAAGTTGCCGGTCTGGAGAGCATCAAGGTCGAGAAGCCGGTTGCCACCGTTAAGGACAGCGACCTGGAAAACATGATCGACACCCTGCGCAAGCAGCACGCCACCTGGACTGAAGCCGCTGTGGCTGCCGCCAACGGCATGCGTGTGACCATGGACTTCGTCGGTTCCATCGACGGTGAAGAGTTCGACGGTGGCAAGGCTGAAGGCTTCACCCTGGAACTGGGCGCTGGCCGCATGATCCCGGGCTTCGAAGACGCCATCCTGGGCAAGAAAGCGGGCGACGAGTTCACCATCGAGGTGACTTTCCCGGCTGACTACCACGCCGAAGCCCTGAAGGGCAAGGCTGCCAAGTTTGCCTCCAAGCTGCACAAGGTTGAAGAGCAAGTGCTGCCCGAGCTGACCGAAGAGTTCGTCAAGCGTTTCGGCATCGAGAGCGGCAGCGTTGAAGAGCTGAAGGCTGAAGTGCGCAAGAACATGGAGCGCGAACTGGCCCAGGCCCTGAAAAACAGCGTGAAAGAGCAGGTACTGAACGGCCTGGTTGAAGCCAACCAGATCGATCTGCCGAAGGCTGCTGTTGCCCAGGAAATCGACACCCTGCGTCAGCAGGCTCTGCAGCGCTTCGGTGGCTTCCAGGGCGGCAACGCCCCCGAGCTGCCGGCCGAGCTGTTCCAGGCCCAGGCCGAGCGCCGTGTCCGCGTTGGTCTGCTGCTGGGTGACGTCATCCGCACCAACGAGATCAAGGCTGACGACGCCCGTGTGACCAGCATCATCGAGTCCATGGCCACTGCCTACGAAGATCCGAAAGAAGTGATCGAGTACTATCAGCAGAACGAGCAGATGCTGAACGGCGTGCGCAACCTGGCCATTGAAGATCAAGCCATCGATCTGATCCTGTCCAAGGCGCAAGTCACCGAGAAAGAAGTTGCCTTCGACGAAGTGATCAACAAGTCCGGTGCCGCTGCCTAAGAACATTTGACTTAAGGTCAAAACTGTTAAGTATAATGGCTCGTGTGATCTCCACTCGGGCCATTTTATTTTAGGGACAATGCCTTATGTACAAGAACTATAACGATGTGACTGAATCCCCACGCAATGCGCTCATCCCGATGGTGGTAGAGCAAACCGCGAAAGGGGAGCGTTCCTACGACATCTATTCCCGTCTGCTGAAAGAGCGGGTGATCTTCCTGACCGGTCAGGTCGAGGATCACATGGCGAACCTGGTGGTGGCCCAACTGCTGTTCCTGGAGTCCGAGAACCCGGATCAGGACATCAGCATCTACATCAACTCGCCGGGTGGCGCCGTCACTGCGGGTATGTCCATCTATGACACCATGCAGTTCATCAAGCCGGACGTGAGCACCGTCTGCATGGGGCAGGCCTGCTCCATGGGGGCCTTCTTGCTGGCCGGTGGCGCCAAGGGCAAGCGTTTCTGCCTGCCCAATGCCCGAGTGATGATCCACCAGCCGCTGGGCGGCTTCCAGGGGCAGGCTTCTGACATCCAGATCCATGCCCAGGAGATCCTGAAAATCAAGAATACCCTGAACGATCGTCTGGCGTTCCATACCGGTCAGGACATGGCCACCATCGAGCGCGACACCGACCGTGACAACTTCATGTCCGCCGAGCAGGCCGTTGCCTATGGTCTGGTTGACGGCATCCTGAGCCAGCGCGGCTGAGCAGGGTACCCCGTCCTGTTGTAAACTCAGCAGGACGATCCATCCTCTATTGATAAAACGAGGTCGCTGAATGACAGAGAAACGCAAGGGTGAGGGCGACAAGCTGCTGTATTGCTCTTTCTGCGGCAAAAGCCAGCATGAAGTGCGCAAGCTGATCGCTGGCCCTTCCGTCTACGTATGTGATGAGTGTGTCGAGCTGTGCAACGACATCATCCGCGAAGAGATCCGCGAGATCTCTCCCAAGCGCGATGGTAGCGAGCTGCCGACCCCTCATGAGATCCGCGCCCATCTGGACGACTACGTGATCGGTCAGGAGTACGCCAAGAAGGTGCTGGCAGTGGCTGTCTACAACCACTACAAGCGTCTTCGCAGCGGCAGCGAGTCCGGTGGCGTGGAGCTGGGCAAATCCAACATCCTGCTGATTGGCCCCACCGGCAGCGGCAAGACTCTGCTGGCCGAGACCCTGGCTCGTCTGCTGGATGTGCCCTTCACCATGGCCGATGCTACCACCCTGACCGAAGCCGGTTATGTGGGCGAGGACGTGGAGAACATCATCCAGAAGTTGCTGCAAAAGTGCGACTACGACGTGGAGAAGGCCCAGCGTGGCATCGTCTACATCGACGAGATCGACAAGATCTCCCGCAAGTCGGACAACCCCTCCATCACCCGCGACGTCTCCGGGGAAGGGGTGCAGCAGGCACTGCTGAAACTGATCGAAGGCACCATCGCCTCCGTGCCGCCCCAGGGCGGTCGCAAGCACCCGCAGCAGGAGTTTTTGCAGGTCGACACCTCCAAGATCCTCTTCATCTGTGGTGGTGCTTTCGCGGGGCTGGACAAGGTGATCGAGCAGCGCTCCGTCAAGGGCACCGGCATCGGTTTTGGCGCCGAGGTGAAATCCAAGAATGCCAAGGCAACCCTGAGCGAGAACTTTGCCAAGGTGGAGCCGGAAGATCTCATCAAGTACGGTCTCATCCCCGAGTTCATCGGCCGTCTGCCGGTGGTCGCGACCCTGACCGAGCTTGACGAGGCTGCCCTCATCCAGATCCTGAAAGAGCCGAAAAACGCGCTGACCAAGCAGTATGCCGCGCTGTTCGCCCTGGAAGAGGTGGAGCTGGAGTTTCGTGACGACGCGCTCAATGCCATTGCCCGCAAGGCCATGGAGCGCAAAACCGGTGCCCGGGGTCTGCGTTCCATTGTCGAGGCCGTACTGCTCGACACCATGTATGACCTGCCCTCCCTGAAAGGGGTCAGCAAGGTGGTGATCGACGAGACGGTGATCAAGGGAGACTCCGCGCCCCTGATGATCTACGACAATCCCGAGACTCAGGCCGCAGCCTCAGAGTAACTGTCTGATTTTTAATCACATAAAGGGGCTTTTTGCCCCTTTCATGCTTTTTACGGCCAAGGCGATTGAATCTCATCTTTGCGCCCCCATATACTCAGCCAAGCCTTTGCCAACGGTATAACAAGCCGAGAGGACATATATGAACCTAGAGCGTTCAGAACGCATCGAGATTCCCGTCCTGCCTCTTCGTGACGTGGTGGTCTATCCCCACATGGTCATTCCACTCTTTGTGGGGCGGGAAAAATCCATTCGCTGTCTGGAAGCGGCCATGGAGCAGGACAAGAAAGTCCTGCTGGTGGCCCAGAAGGATGCGTCGACTGACGAACCGACGGTGGAGGAAATTTTCTCCGTCGGGACAGTGGCCAATATTCTGCAGATGCTCAAGCTGCCGGACGGCACCGTCAAGGTGCTGGTGGAGGGGGGCCAGCGTGCCCGCCTTGAGCGGATGATCGACGATCGCGACTTCTTTGTCGGGGAGGCCCAGTACATCGCGTCCGCCCCCATCGAGGAGAAGGATCAGGACGTGCTGGTGCGCTCTGCCATCGGCCAGTTCGAAGGTTACATCAAGCTCAACAAGAAGATCCCGCCCGAGGTACTCACCTCGATTTCGGCGATTGACGATGCGGCGCGCCTGGCCGATACCATGGCTGCCCACATGCCGCTCAAGCTCGAAGACAAGCAGAAGGTGCTGGAAATCGCCTCCGTGTCCGAGCGCATCGAGTTTCTGATGGCCATGATGGAGTCGGAGATCGACCTGTTGCAGGTCGAGAAACGCATCCGCTCTCGGGTCAAGAAGCAGATGGAGAAGAGCCAGCGGGAGTATTACCTCAACGAGCAGATGAAGGCCATCCAGAAAGAGCTGGGTGAGCTGGAAGACAGCCCGGATGAATTCGAAGCCCTCAATCGCAAGATTGAAGAGGCCGGGATGCCGGAGGATGCCCGCGAGAAGGCCCAGGCCGAGCTCGCCAAGCTCAAGATGATGTCCCCCATGTCGGCGGAAGCCACCGTGGTGCGCAGCTATGTGGACTGGATGGTGCAGGTGCCCTGGAAGGCCCGCTCCAAGGTCAAGAAAGACCTAGGCAAGGCCCAGGAGGTGCTGGATGCGGATCACTATGGCCTGGACAAGGTCAAGGATCGCATCCTCGAATACCTGGCAGTGCAGGCGCGTGTGAACAAGCTTAAGGGCCCCATCCTCTGCCTGGTCGGGCCTCCCGGGGTGGGCAAGACTTCCCTGGGCCAGTCCATCGCTAAGGCCACCGGCCGCAAGTATGTGCGCATGGCCCTGGGTGGGGTGCGTGACGAGGCGGAGATCCGTGGTCACCGCCGTACCTACATCGGCTCCATGCCCGGCAAGCTCATCCAGAAGATGGCGAAAGTCGGCGTGAAGAACCCGCTGTTCCTGCTCGACGAAATCGACAAGATGAGCTCGGACATGCGTGGCGATCCCGCTTCCGCCCTGCTGGAGGTGCTGGATCCCGAGCAGAACAGCAGCTTCAACGATCACTATCTGGAAGTGGATTATGACCTGTCGGACGTGATGTTCGTGGCCACCTCCAACTCCATGAACATACCGGGTCCGCTGCTGGACCGGATGGAAGTGATCCGTCTGTCCGGTTACACCGAGGACGAGAAGCTCAACATTGCCAAGCAGCACCTGGTGGCCAAGCAGATCCAGCGCAACGGCCTGAAGCCATCCGAGATCACCATTGAGGATTCGGCGCTGATCGGGGTGATTCGCTACTACACCCGCGAGGCGGGTGTGCGCAGCCTGGAGCGTGAAATCTCCAAAATCTGTCGCAAGGCAGTCAAACGCATCCTGCTGGACAAGAGCATCAAGCATGTTCAGGTCAACCAGGAGAACCTCAAGGAGTTCCTGGGGGTACAGCGCTTTGACTATGGCAAGGCCACCGACCAGAACCAGATTGGTCAGGTGTGCGGGCTGGCGTGGACCGAAGTGGGGGGCGATCTGCTCACCATCGAGACCACCAACATGCCGGGCAAGGGCAAGCTCACTTACACCGGTTCCCTCGGTGACGTGATGCAGGAGTCCATCCAGGCGGCCATGACGGTGGTGCGGGCCCGTGCCGAGAAGCTGCGTATCAACGGCGACTTCTACGAGAAGCGCGACATCCACGTGCACGTGCCGGAAGGGGCGACCCCGAAAGACGGCCCGAGCGCCGGTATCGCCATGTGTACCGCCCTGGTCTCCAGCCTCACCGGCAACCCGGTGCGTGCCGACGTGGCCATGACGGGTGAAATCACCCTGCGTGGCGAGGTGCTGCCCATCGGTGGTCTCAAGGAGAAACTGCTGGCGGCCCACCGTGGTGGCATCAAGCGTGTGCTGATCCCGAAAGAGAACGAACGTGACCTCGAGGAGATCCCGGCCAACGTCAAACAAGATCTTGAAATCTATCCGGTTCGCTGGATTGATGAGGTGCTTGCACTGGCGTTGCAGGACAATCCGCAAGGTTTCGAACGCGTTTCTGTCGTGTAAATGTTGATGCGCCGCAAATTTGGCGCATTCGGGGGGTGGTTAAGGCTTGCATGCACCGGACAACGGAAGTAGCCTTGACCACCGATCGGGTACTCATGATGAGTCGCAATGCGTGATGTGGCGCGGGTTTGCGCCAGATTGTCACTTGCAACTGATCAGGAGGCTTGTTATAAAACCTCCACTTGTTGTGGCCAGGGAAATCAGCGCCGCAGCGATGTTCGATAAAAGGGGAATATAAGAGTGAATAAATCTCAACTGATTGACAAGATTGCAGACGGTGCTGATATCTCCAAAGCTGCCGCTGGCCGTGCGCTGGATGCCTTCATCGATGCCGTGGGCGAAGCCCTGAAAGAGGGTGACCAGGTTGCTCTGGTTGGTTTCGGTACTTTCGCCGTTCGCGAGCGTGCAGCCCGTTCCGGCCGCAACCCGCAAACTGGTGCGACCATCGAAATCGCTGCCGGTAAAGTTCCTGCCTTCAAAGCCGGCAAGGCCCTGAAAGACGCGGTCAACTAAGCCGGTCGCTGATATCTATCGGCACCGTCCTTGGTCTCTGACCAGACAAGTGAGAGGGCTCTCCCTCATACTGCTTGACCAAGGCGCATCGCAATCGGTGCGCCTTTTCATTATTTACGCCCATCGAGTTCGGGAGCATAAGTACAAACATGATGTTGGATAAACTACGCGAAGGGGCGCAGGGCAAGGTAGCCAAGGTTATCTTGGGCCTGATCATCCTCTCCTTTGCCTTGGCCGGGGTAGGCAGCTACCTCAATGGCCCGGCACGTACCGCCCCCGCCACCGTCAACGGCAATGACATCAGTGCCCCCGCACTGGAGAATGCCTACCGCAATGAGCGGGCCCGTATGGAATCCCAAATGGGTGAGGCCTTCAACCAGCTGGCCGCCAATCCCGATTACATGAAACAGTTCCGCCGTGGCGTGCTGGACCGTCTGATCGATCAGGCGCTGATCGATGACAAGGCCCGCTCCCTGGGTCTGCGCGTCAGCGATGAGCAGATCAAGCAGGCCATCGTCGCCATGCCCGAGTTTGCCGAGAACGGCAAGTTCAGCAATGACCGCTACCTGCAGCTCATTCGCCGTGCCGGCATGACCCCCGAGATGTTCCGCGACTCCCTGCGCCAGGACATGGTGCGCCAGCAATTGATGGGCGCCGTGCTGGGATCGGAGTTCGCCCTCAAGGGTGAAGCCGAGCAACTGGATCGTCTCTACAACCAGACCCGTGACCTGCGCCTGATCCGTCTGGCCGCTTCCGCCTATGTGGACGGGATCGAGGTGAGCGATGCCGAGGTGGAGCAGTTCTACAAGGCCAACAGCGCTCGCTTCATGAACGACGAGACGGTCAAGGTCGACTATCTGCTGCTCGATGCCGCGAACCTTGGCAAGAACATCAAGGTCACCGAGCAGGATGCCCAGGATTACTACGACCAGCATCAGGATCTGTTCCAGCGTCCCGAGCGCCGTCAGGTGGCGCACATCCTGATCCCGTTTGGCAAGGATGAAAAGGCCGCCGAGCAGAAAGCCGAGGCCGTGCTGGCCAAGGCCAAGGCAGGTGACGATTTCGCCGCGCTGGCCAAGGCCGACTCCTCCGATACCTTCTCTGCGAAGAAGGGCGGGGAGCTCGACTGGTTCGAGAAAGGGGTGATGGATCCTGCCTTCGAGAAAGCCGCGTTCGCGCTGGCCAAGGCTGGCGATCTCTCCGCCGTGGTGAAGAGCCCGTTCGGCTTCCACATCATCAAGCTGCTGGGAGTCGAGCCTGCCAAGACCAAGCCCTTCGTGGACGTGATGAGCGATACCATCGCCCGTCTGCAATCTGAGAAGGCCAAGGAGCAGTTCTTCGCCGAGCAGCAGAAGATGGCCGACAGCAGCTTCGAGAACCCGGACTCCCTGGACTTGACCGCCGAAGCTATGGGTCTCCAGGTGCAGTCCACCGGCTATTTCAGCCAGGCCGATGCGCCGGCACCGCTCAATGATCCCAAGGTGCTCTCCGTGGCATTCTCCGAACAGCTGCGCGATGACAACACCAACTCCGACGTGATCGAGCTGGCTGACGGCAAGGCGCTGGTGCTGCACATCATGGGTCACCAGCCGAAGGCGGCCAAGCCGCTTGCCGAGGTGAAAGAGCAGGTGATCACCGCCATCAAGCACGACAAGGCCAGTGAAGTGGCCCGTGGCAAGGCCCAGGGTCTGCTGGACAAGCTCAAGGCCGGTGAGAACGTTCAGGCCGACCTGACCGCGCTGGGTCTGAAAGTGGATACCCATACCGGCGTATCCCGTTTCGCCCAGGAGATGGATCAGAACCTGGTGACCCAGGCGTTCCGCATGCCCCATCCGACCGATGGCAAGCCGAGCGTCGAGCTGGTGACCGAAGCCAACGGTGATCGTGTGGTGGTGGCGCTGGACAAGGTCAACGTCATCAAGGAGCCGTCCCAGATGGTGAGCCTGCTGCAAGGTCAGCTGGGTCAGGGCAAGGCACAGGCCGACTACAAGTCGCTGATCGACGAGCTGCGCAAGGCGGCCAAGATCGAATACTTCACCGACGTGGAAGCCACTGTCGAGTAAGTCAGCCTCACGGCCCCAAGTGTGAAAACGGCTCCATGATGGAGCCGTTTTTTTATCTGCACGCGGCACAAGGGAGAGCTGCTGCCCGCTCGCAGGGGGGATACGTCGTCCTAGTTTGCATCCCGCTCGGCGTTGCCAGCAGGCATAAAAAAACCGGCGCACGAGGCGCCGGTTCTGATCACTTTGCTTGAAGGCGGGGGATTACACCACACCCTGGGTGCGCAGGTAATCCTCGTAGGTGCCGCCGAAGTCGCGGATGCCGTCTTCGGTCAGCTCCAGGATGCGGGTCGCCAGGGAGGAGACGAACTCGCGGTCGTGGGAGACGAAGATCAGGGTGCCCTTGTACATCTCCAGCGCCAGGTTCAAGGATTCGATGGATTCCATGTCCAGGTGGTTGGTCGGTTCATCCATGATCAGGATGTTGGGGCGCTGCATCATCAGCTTGCCGAACAGCATCCGGCCCTGTTCACCACCGGAGAGCACCTTGACCGGCTTCTTGATGTCGTCCTGGGAGAAGAGCAGACGACCCAGCACGGAGCGCACCGCCTGCTCGTCTTCGTTCTCCTGCTTCCACTGGGCCATCCAGTCGAACACATTGAGATCGGTGTCGAAGTCTTCGGCGTGATCCTGGGCGTAGTAGCCGATCTGGGCGTTCTCGGACCACTTGATGGTGCCGGTATCCGGTGCCAGGGCACCGACCAGCGTCTTGATCAGGGTGGACTTACCGATCCCGTTGGTACCCAGGATGGCGACCTTCTCGCCCACTTCCAGCATCATGTTGAGCCCCTTGAACAGGGGACCGTCGCCATAACCCTTGGAGACGCCTTCGATCTCCAGGATGTTGCGGTAGAGCTTCTTGTCCTGCTCGAAGCGGATGAAGGGGTTCTGACGGCTGGATACCTTCACTTCCTCAATCTTGATCTTGTCGATCTGCTTGAGGCGGGAGGTAGCCTGGCTGGACTTGGAGGCGTTGGCGCTGAAGCGGGAGACGAAGGATTGCAGATCGGCGATCTGGGCCTTCTTCTTGGCGTTGTCGGCCAGCAGGCGCTCGCGGGCCTGGGTGGCAGCCAGCATGTACTCGTCGTAGTTGCCCGGGTAGACCCGCAGCTCGCCGTAGTCCAGATCCGCCATGTGGGTGCAGACGGAGTTCAGGAAGTGACGGTCGTGAGAGATGATGATCATGGTGCTTTCACGATCGTTGAGCACCTGCTCCAGCCAGCGAATGGTGTTGATGTCCAGGTTGTTGGTCGGTTCGTCCAGCAACAGGATGTCGGGGTTGGAGAAGAGCGCCTGCGCCAGCAGTACCCGCAGTTTCCAGCCCGGGGCCACTTCGCTCATCGGGCCGTTGTGCTGCTCGATGGGAATACCGGCACCCAGCAGCAGTTCGCCTGCGCGGGATTCGGCGGTGTAGCCATCA
The DNA here is from genome assembly GCF_017939245.1 of Aeromonas sp. PrichA-15. Classification (NCBI taxonomy): domain Bacteria; kingdom Pseudomonadati; phylum Pseudomonadota; class Gammaproteobacteria; order Aeromonadales; family Aeromonadaceae; genus Aeromonas; species Aeromonas sp. PrichA-15. The sequence continues at coordinate 94,987 of NZ_JAGKRH010000004.1, forward strand.
TATTCGGCGACCAGGCCTTCCAGCTCGGCGGCCTTCATGTAGTCGTCGTCGGTGGCCTCCAGGTTGGCGTAGATGGCATCGCGTTCGGCGATGGCGGCCCACAGCTCGGTGTGGCCCATCATGACCACGTCCAGTACGCGCATCTCTTCGTAGGCGAACTGATCCTGGCGCAGCTTACCGATGCGCTCGTTGACATCCAGGCTCACATTGCCGCCGGTGGGTTCGAGATCGCCGCCGAGGATCTTCATGAAGGTGGACTTGCCACAGCCGTTGGCACCGATGAGGCCGTAGCGGTTGCCGCCGCCAAACTTGACGCTGATGTTCTCAAACAGCGGCTTGGCGCCGAACTGCATGGTGATGTTGTTGCTTGAAAGCACTGGAATGTCCCGGTTGGTCTGTCAAATGGCGCGCATTATGGCACAGATCCCCCGAAAGTTTTAGCAGGAACTGTGATCTGGCCCCATTGCAGGGGGGAAGATTTCACGACCAGGCCGGCAACGGGCTCCGGCCTCTCTTGCAGAGGGGAGGCGAGGGGGCGGTCATGAAAAAAGCCGGCACTGGGCCCAATGCTGTTCAGATAAGCACTTTTTTGACTGATTATTCATAAATTGGATTTGAGTTGAGGGGGCAAGGCTGTGTCCAGTCGATCTTCCTCCAGCCTTTATCCAGCGGGGCTTGCAATAGAAAGAGGGAGGCATCATGCCTCCCTCGCTTTTTTGTCCTGATACTACGTGGACTGGAACTCAAATTCTCTTAAGTGAACAGCATTGCGGCACTGGGCCGGCTTGGATGCGTGGGATGCCACTTAGTGGGCGGAGGCGCCGGAGGCACCGAGCCCGGTCTGGGAGCGGACGAACTGCGGGAAGAACTTCGCATGCTCGTCGGAGGCTGCCTGGGACTTGTCGGTGACCGAGAAGAACCAGATCCCGATGAAGGCCAGCCCCATGGAGAAGAGCGCCGGGTATTCGTAGGGGAAGATGGCCTGGGCATGACCCAGCACCTTCACCCAGACGGTGGGGCCCAGGATCATCAGGGTCACGGCGCTGATGAGACCGAGCCAGCCGCCATAGACGGCGCCACGAGTGGTCAGGCGGGACCAGAACATGGAGAGGAAGAGCACCGGGAAGTTGCAGCTCGCCGCGATGGAGAAGGCCAGGCCCACCATGAAGGCGATGTTCTGCTTCTCGAACAGGATGCCAAGGCCGATGGCGACCACACCCAGCACCAGGGTGGTCATCTTGGAGACACGCAGCTCGTCGGCCTCGTTGGCCTTGCCTTCCTTGATGACGCAGGCATAGAGGTCGTGAGAGACCGCTGAGGCCCCCGCCAGGGTCAGCCCGGCCACGACCGCCAGTATGGTGGCAAACGCCACGGCGGAGATGAAGCCCAGGAACAGGCTGCCACCCACGGCGTCGGCCAGATGGACGGCCGCCATGTTGGTGCCCCCCAGCAGGGCGCCGGTGGCGTCCTTGAAGTCCGGGTTGGTGCTGACCAGCAGGATGGCGCCAAAGCCGATGATGAAGGTGAGGATGTAGAAGTAGCCGATGAAGCCGGTGGCATAGAACACCGATTTACGGGCTTCCTTGGCATCGCTCACGGTAAAGAAGCGCATCAGGATGTGGGGCAGACCGGCGGTACCGAACATCAGGGCCAGCCCAAGGGAGATGGCGGAGATGGGGTCGGCGACTAGGCCGCCCGGGCTCATGATGGCCGCACCATTGGCATGCACCTTGACCGCTTCGCTGAACAGGGTACCGACGTCGAAGTTGACGGACTTCATCACCATGATGGCCATGAAGGAGGCACCGGAGAGCAGCATCACCGCCTTGATGATCTGTACCCAGGTGGTGGCCAGCATGCCGCCGAACAGCACGTAGAGCACCATCAGGATGCCGACCAGCACCACGGCCACATGGTATTGGAGGCCGAACAGCAGCTCGATGAGCTTGCCGGCACCGACCATCTGGGCGATGAGGTAGAGGGCGACCACCACCAGGGAGCCGCTGGCGGAGAGGCTGCGCACCGAGGTCTGCTTGAGGCGGTAGGAGGCAACGTCGGCAAAGGTGTACTTGCCGAGGTTGCGCAGCCGCTCCGCGATCAGGAACAGGATGATGGGCCAGCCCACCAGGAAGCCGATGGAGTAGATGAGACCGTCGTAGCCCGAGGTATAGACCAGGGCGGAGATGCCGAGGAAGGAGGCGGCGGACATGTAGTCACCGGCGATGGCCAGACCGTTCTGGAAGCCGGTGATGCGCCCGCCAGCGGCGTAGTAGTCGGAAGCCGAGCGGTTGCGCTTGGAGGCCCAGTAGGTGATGAACAGGGTGGCGGCCACGAAGACCACGAACATCACGATGGCCGAGATATTGAGGGGTTGGCGTTGCACCTCGCCGCTGATGGCGTCGGCCGCCAGCAAGGGGGTGGAGATCAGACCTGCCAGCGGCAGCAGAAACTTGCCTTTCATGATTGCGCTCCCTTGAGGATCTTCTGGTTCAGCTCGTCGAACTCGCCGTTGGCACGAAATACGTAGATACCGGTCAGCACGAAGGCCGATACGATGAGACCAATCCCGACCGGGATGCCACGGGTGATGCTGGAGCCTTCGCTCAAGGGGGTGCCAAGCCAGCCCGGTGCAAAGGCGATGAGCAGGATGAACGCCAGGTAGAGCCCCAGCATCAGGATGGAGAGGGTCCAGGCAAAACGCTGGCGTTTGGCGACCAGTGTCTGGAAGTTGGGATCTTGCTGGATCCGAAGATACGGTTGCTGTTCCATTGCAGTTCTCCATGACAGTGAATGTCAGCGGTGGATGAGGGGTTCCCTACCGGACAGCACGGCTGTCCATGTAAGCAAAATGTGAATTAAATGTTATTTCCGAACAATTAGACTTTGGGATAAGCCAGCGGGCCGCCCTGATGCAGGCGTACAAAGACAAGGGCGGCGGTGACGGCATCGCTCAGGGCGTCGTGGGGGGGCAGGGCTGGCAGCGCCAGATGGCGACAGATCGCGGCCAGGTGCAGATCGATGGCGGCGTCGGGATAGCGGCGATAGAGGTGATCGTGATAGAGGCGGCTCACCTCGATGCCGCGCTGGGGCAGGGTGAGCCCCCACAGCCGTTGGCAGGCGAGGTTGAGAATGCGCAGGTCATAGGCGATGTGATACCCCACCAGCTCACGGGGGCCGATGAACTCCAGCAGCGCGCGCATCGCGGGCTCCAGTGCCATTCCCTGTTGCAGATCCTGATGGCGCAGGCCGTGGATCACCACGGACCCGGCGCTCAGGCTGGCGGGAGCCTGGACCCGGATGGCAAGGGCATCGCCCGTCTCTATCCGGTTGCCCCGGATGCGCACCGCCCCGATGGAGACGATCTCCGCCAGCGCCGGATCCAGGCTGGTGGTCTCGAAGTCCAGCGCCACCCACTCGTCGCCAGCAGGGCGGGCAAAGAGCGGGGCAAACTCCCCCTCCCGAAACGTCCTGCCAAGCCAGCGGCGGCACCAGTGCATCCACATCGCTATTGCCTAAGACGAAAGTGCAAGGTGAGCCATTGCTGGAACTTCTTCACCTGGTGCAGGGCATGGCGCAGCAGATCCCGCTCTGCGGGGCCGAGGTCTGCCACCCGCACCCGTCCGTCTCCCTCCTGCAACTGGCTGCGCAGCCGAAGCCGCATGAACAGCCGGAAGGCCTCCGCCAGATTGGTGCCATAGTCCCGGCTGAGGCGTCCCTGGCCTACCAGGGCCTCGATGCGCCCCGTGGTCGAGGTCTCCAGGATCCCCGCCTCCAGGGAGAGTACCCGGACGCCGTGGACAAGGGGGAAGAGGCCGCCCCGCTTGAGATCCAGCCCCTCCGGGGCTTGCTCCAGCCTGCCAAAGAGGGTGAGGGGGGCGTGAAAGGCGACGGCGGCCCTTGCCATCTCCGCCAGCAGATCCGGCCGGTCGGCGAGGCAGGCCCGCAGGTGGCGGGCGATGGGGGCGAGCCGGGCGCGATCTCCCGTGATGGCCTGGGCATCGGCCAGGGTGGCGAGCCAGAGCAGATCCGCTTCGCTGGCGCGCACACAGGCCTGCTCTATCCCTTGCAGCCAGCCGTCAAGCGGCTTCACCCAGGCCGGGTTGTTGACCATCACCCTGCCCGGGCAAGGGGGATAACCCAGGCGCGCCAGCAGGGCGCTGAAGGCGGCCAGATCCGCCGACTGGGTGGGCCACGGCAGGCCATCCGGCAGGATCAGGGCATTGTCCTGATCGGTTTTCTGGATCTGCTCGCCACGCCCCTCCGACCCCAGCATCAGCAGGCACACCTGCTCTTGCTGCGCCGCGGGGATCACCAGGGAAAAGGCCTTGGCGATCAACTGCTCGTTGATGGTGGCGATGAGCTTCATCAGGAACAGGGTGTGGATCCCCTGGGCAAACAGGGAGCGAATGAGCTGCTGCTGCTCCCGGGCGACCGCCTCGAGGGCGGCCGGGGAGTCGGCGCGGGCGATGCGCAGGGTCAACACATGGGAGTGGGTGGAGAAGAGCCCGAGCACCTGGGTCAAATGCAGGATGCCTGCCACCTCCTGCCCCTGCCAGATGACCAGGCGCTTGATGCGGTGGCGGGTCATCAGCAGCAGGGCATCGAACAGATAGCTCCCCAGTGGCAGACCCGTCAGCGGGGTGGGGGTCAGCACCGCCAGCGGCGCACTGAGCGGCAATCCCTTGAGGGTGAGGGCGTGGAGCAGGGTCTTGCGGGTGGCCAGGCTCAGGCTGCCGTCTGCTCCGGGATAGAGCAGGCAGTCGGTGCCCCTGGCCACCATGGCCTCGGTGGCGGCCAGGAGCGAGAGGCTGCTTTCCACGATGAGCGGCGCCTGCAGATGGTCGGGAGCGATACGGGTCAGGATGAACTCCGCCAGGTTCTGCTGTCCGAGCTGACTGCGGCGCTCCTGCTCCCGCTGGCGCTCCGCCAGGGTGGCGGTGAAGTAGCGGGCGATATGGGGGTGCGCGTCGCACAGGGCCAGAAAGACGGGGCGGGGAATGAGCTGGCAGAGGGTATCTTCCAGGGCGGCGAAACGGTGGCGGCAGTGCCCGTCAAACTGGGCACGGACGTCGAACATGTCCCCCTCGCCATAGTCGCCAAAGGATTGATGGGGGGCAGACTCTTCCACGGCCCCCTTGATGATGAGGTAGAGCCCGGCGGGCTCCTCCCCGGCGTGCTGCACCGTCTGGCCCGCGCGAAAGTAGCAGATGCTGAGGTGCTGACCGAGCCGCTGGCGTGCCTCCTCGTCCAGGCCGTCGAACGGTGGACGGGCAAAATTGAACAGAAGTGACATGACAGGCTCCACCGTGACCATGGGGCCAGTCTGACAAAGGCTCCACCACCGGGCCAGCCGACTTTAGTCGCAGGCCCGGGGCTGCCTCCCTGTACCTGCCCATAACACTCTGGTAACGTTGTGGTATGACCAGTTGAATCAAAGGACGAAGACGGAGATGGAAAAGCCAAGGGTCAAATGGGGGTTTCAGGAGGGGATTGCCGAGGTGATGCTCTGCCGGGGGGACAAGCTCAACGCGCTGGATCGGGCCATGTTCGACGCCATCGACGAGACGCTGAACGCGGTATCCCGGCAAAAAGGGCTGCGGGCCGTGATCCTGCACGGGGAGGGGCGGGCGTTCTGCGCCGGGCTGGATGTGAAATCCATGCTGAGGCAGCCGGTGGCGGCGCTGGAGATCCTCAAGCGCGAGGCGGACGAGGCGACCAACCTGGCCCAGCGAGTGGCCTATGGCTGGCATCAACTGCCGGTGCCCGTGATTGCGGTGACCCAGGGGGTCTGTTTTGGCGGCGGCCTGCAAATAGCGCTCGGCGCCGATTTTCGCTTCAGCACCCCGGATTGCCGCTTCTCGGTGATGGAGATCAAGTGGGGCATCATCCCCGACATGAGCGGCAGCGTCACCCTGCGCAACCTGATGGGGATGGATACCGCCATGGAGCTTGCCATGAGCGGGCGCGAGCTGGAAGCCAGCGAAGCCAAGTCCCTCGGCCTGGTGAGCCGGGTGTGCGCGGATCCCCTGGAAGAGGCGCGGGCCTTTGCCCGGACCCTGATCACCAAGTCGCCGGATGCGCTGGCGGGGATCAAGCAGCTCTACACCCAGGCCTGGGCTCGCAGTGACGAGACAATGCTCAAGGAAGAGACCCGGTTGCAGAGGCAGATCCTGGGGCGCCCCAACCAGTGGCGGGCGACCCTCAACAGCCTGTTTCGCTGGCGCCTGCCATTCGGACCGCGCCGCAACGCGCTTTGAACCCCTCACCCATCCAACACAAATGAAAATGGCAGCCGAAGCTGCCATTTTGCATTGTGCCGTCTGATTACTTGGCAACGGTATCCGGGTCCGCCTCGAAGGGGTGGCCGGTTTGCTCGCGCATCAGGTTTACTTCGGCGCGGTTTTCAATCCAGTAGTCCGCGTTCTTGATGCCGAGCTTTTCCGGGTGGAACACGGGATCCAGACCCTTGGCCAGCTGTGCCTCGTAGTCCTTGAGGCAGGCGAAAGCCGGCTTTTGCAGCATCAGGATGGCACCGATGTTGAGCCAGGCCATCAGGCCGACCCCGATGTCACCCAGGCCCCAGGCCAGATCGGCGGTCTTGACGGTGCCGTAGACGGTGGCAGCCATCAGCGCAATCTTCAGCAGGAAGGTGAGCCAGGGGCGGTTAATCTTGCGGTTGACAAAAGCGATGTTGGTTTCGGCGATGTAGTAGTAGGCCACGATGGTGGTGAAGGCGAAGAAGAACAGGGCGATGGCGACGAAGTAGTTGCCAAAGCCTGGCATCATGCTTTCCATGGCGGTCTGCACATAGCCGGGGCCTGCCGCGATGCCGGCGATGCCGGTGTAGAGGGCGGCACCGTCCGGGCCCTGCACGTTGTACAGGCCGGTGATGAGCAGCATGAAGCCGGTGGCGGAGCAGACGAACAGGGTGTCGATGTAGACGGAGAACGCCTGCACCAGGCCCTGCTTGGCCGGGTGGCTCACCGCCGCGGCGGAGGAGGCGTGGGGGCCAGTCCCCTGGGCGGCTTCGTTGGAGTAGACCCCGCGCTTGACACCCCACATGATGGCCAGACCCAGAATGGCGCCGAAGCCGGCTTCCATCCCGAAGGCACTCTTCCAGATGAGCAGGATCACGCCCGGCAGTTGGCCGATGTTCAGGGCGATGATGACGCAGGCGACGATGATGTAACCCAGCGCCATGAAGGGCACCACGGTACTGGCGAAATTGGCGATGCGCTTGACGCCGCCGAAGATGATGAAACCGAGCAGCAGCGCCAGACCGGCGGCGGTCACGTTGGGGTCGATGGCAAAGGCGGTCTGCAGGCTGGAGCCGATGGAGTTTGCCTGCACGCCCGGCAGCAGCACGCCGCAGGCGAAGATGGTGGCGATGGCGAAGGTCCAGGCATACCACTTCATGCCCAGGCCCTTCTCGATGTAGAAGGCCGGACCGCCGCGATATTCACCGTTGATCTTCTCCTTGTAGACCTGGCCCAGGGTGGACTCCACGAAGGCGGAGCTGGCGCCAAGGAAGGCGACCATCCACATCCAGAACAGGGCGCCCGGGCCGCCGAAGGTGATGGCAGTGGCCACACCGGCGATGTTGCCGGTACCGACGCGACCGGCCAGGGTCATGGAGAGTGCCTGGAAGGAGGAGACACCGGCATCGTTGCCCTTGCCCTGAAACATCAGGCGTATCATGCCTTTCAAGTGGCGCAGTTGCAGGAAACGGCTGCGCAGGGAGAAGTAGAGGCCTACCCCCAGACACAGATAGATGAGCGCTGGGCTCCAAATCACGCCATTGATGGCATTGACGATCTCATTCATGTACAACAACTCCTTTGTTGCGCTGTCTTGGCGAGGTCTATATGCCTCGCTCCCTTAACATTGAAATATGCGGTGACCAAGGGGGTCACTCAGGATTGTGCGGGACTTTCGACTGGTTAGTCCGCGGGATTTAACATATCGGTTTGTTCAGGGCCTTCCTAGTGAAAAGTGTTGTGGCTTTGTTAATTTGTGAATTGACATTAACAAATGGTGAATGGAACTGGACAAGATTCGGTACATACCCATCATCTGCCGCTTTGCCATGCCCAGAGGGCTGATTGAGGTAATGCAAATAGGAGGCCAGGAGTGGCAACAAGGGAAAACAGATACATCATTCGCCTCGCCGGGGAGGCGGATGGGGCCGGATTGACGGGGTTGTTTGCCCAGTTGGGCTACCCCAACCCTGACGGGGCGGTCAGCGCCAGGCTGGCCCAGCCCGATCCGGCGCGGGAGGTACTGGTAGCCCTGTGCGAGGGGATCCCGGTGGGGGTGCTGGTGTGGCACCACTTGCAACCCATGCACCTTGCACCAGCCTGGGGCCTGATCTCGGCGCTGGTTGTCGATGAGGGTGCAAGGGGCGGGGGCATCGGGGCCCTGCTGCTGGCGGCGGCAGAGCAGCGGGCGGCAGCTCTGGGGTGCGGCCAGCTGGAGCTCTCCAGCAGCCTCAAGCGCGAAGGGGCGCACCGATTTTATCTGGCGCAAGGGTATTGCGAGCGTCCGAAACGTTTTGTGAAAGCTGTCTGATTGGCAAGAGGAGTCTGTGTGTTCTGGTCCAGGTTGAAAGAGGTATTGGGTGGTGCATCTCCCCGGGAGCCTCGTCTCCCAGAAGAGCAGGAGTGGCGCGAGGCGCTGGCGGCGGTGCCCATCTTGCAGGGGCTTGAAGAAGAAGAGGCGCAGAGGCTGATGGAGCTGGCGCGCCATTTTCTCTCGCGCAAGACCCTCACCCAGATCGGGGTGGAACTGACGCCCCGCCAGCAGGGGGTGCTGGCCCTGCAGGCAGTGCTGCCCATCCTGCACCTGGGGTTCGATTGGTATCGAGGTTTCCACGAGGTGATCATCATCCCCGAGCCCGTGACCCGTCGTCAGGAGGTGCAGGACGAGTTCGGGCTGGTGAGCGAATTTGAAGAGGAGAACGCCGGTGAATCCTGGCCCCAGGGGCCACTGGTGCTGGCCTGGAGCGAATTGCAGCAGGACGGGGACTGGGACGGATTCAACCTGGTGATCCATGAGCTTGCCCACAAGCTCGACATGCTGGGAGGGGATGCGGACGGTGCACCGCCCCTGCCGCGGGGCATGGATCCCCAGCAATGGACCCGGGCGCTGCAAGGTGCGTTTGACGAGATGAACGATCAGTTGACCAGAGAGGAGGTGACCGAGATAGACCCCTACGCCGCCTCGCACCCCGCCGAATTCTTCGCGGTGTGCAGCGAGAGCTTCTTCACCGATCCGTTGCGTCTGCGTGTCGTCTACCCTGCGGTCTATGACCAGTTCGCCCGCTTCTACGGTCAGGATCCCGCTGCCCGCTACCCGGCCACCCGGTTGCTGGCCGGAGATCCCGGAGCGCAGGGCTGACCGGCACTGCGTCCGGGCGGCAGAAACACAAAAGGCACCCCTGAGGGTGCCTTTTTCGTGACAGCGATGTCGCCGGGTGCTTAGGCAGCGGCTTTGAGCTGGGCGGGAGCGGCTTTCTTCTGCTCGCCGATGGGCAGCACGGTGCGACCGAACTGCTCGTTGATCACGGTGGCCATGGCCAGGTAGATGGCGCTGGCGCCGCAGATGATGCCTTCGAAACCGGCGATGGTGCCGATCAGGGTACTGCCGGTGAAGTCACGGGCAGCCAGCAGGAAGAACAGCACGGTCAGGGAGGCGAACACGAACTGCTTCACGCGGGGGAAGTTGACGGTCCCGATCAGCATGAACAGGGTGAACATGCCCCACATCAGCAGGTACCAGCCCATGTAGGCGTGCGGGGTGGCCTCGGCCAGACCCATGGTCGGCATCACCAGCAGGAACACCAGGCTCCACCAGAAGGTGCCGTAGGAGATGAAGGCGGTGACACCGAAGGTGTTGCCACGCTTGTACTCCATGATGCCGGCGATGATCTGGGCCAGACCGCCATAGCACAGACCCATGGCCAGGATCATGGCGCTGATGGGGAAGAAACCTGCGTTATGGATGTTCAGCAGAATGGTGGTCATACCGAAACCCATCAGACCCAGAGGGGCAGGGTTGGCCAATTTTTCGCTCACGTGGTGTTCTCCAACAATAGAGGTGGGGTTGATAAAAGACGCGCGATTTTAGGCAGGCTCAGGGTCCCGAGCAAGGGGGGGACACACAGAAATGGTAAAAAAGAACACGAAAGTTTAAGTGGCCAACCATTCGTGCCATTCAGGTAGACGAGTGGTGAATGAAAAACGTTTTCAACGTTGCGATTTTGTATAAAAGGCAACTTGGCATGAAAGTCGGCAACGACGATGGTGACTGGGACTGGTGAGGGAAACGCGCCCCGGATGGTCGCGTCATGGCGGTTTGATTGAAAAATGAGTTCATATGCCATCATGCCAGAGTGTTTCCCTCCTGTTTGTGGCGCATGGACCTCCCGTATCGCTTGCCATCGCAGTGTCCGTTGCGCTCCCCATTTTCTCGTCAACCCCGCGCTCGCCACCGTGTTCCCTACACAAGGGCGGGGCGCCTGAGAAACCCGCAGGCGCGCTGTGTTGACTGCCACGGGCGAAAGGGGCGCAAGATTAACGGGCAGGATCAGAGGCTGCCCTTGTCAGAAAGCCAGAGGCGGGATGGGCCATGGGCCCAGTAAAGACGCTTGGAAATGGAAGGGGGGCGCGGGGTTGGCCCTTTGGCGTGCGCGAGAGGGTGTTCAGGATTGGCCCGATTAGACACTGTATATCTAATCGGGCCATCTATTTTGACATGCCGACATGCCGACATGCCGACATGCCGACATGCCGACATGCCGACATGCCGACATGCCGACATGCCGACATGCCGACATGCGAGATAACGGGATAACGGGATAACGGGATAACGGGATAACGGGATAACGAGATCTTTCGAGACGGCTAGCGAGAGATAAATCCTGATGGCAGGGGTCGGGGGAGGTTAGAGAAGGGGAGGCAAGCAGGGATAAGGCAGCTCCACCATGATGTCGCCGCCGCTAGGCACAAAGGGAACAGCAGGGGCAAAGCGCGGGACCAGCCACCGCCCGCTCGCTCCGGCGGGAAAGAAAGGGATGAGAAAGGGTCGAGCAACTGGCACCGCACGGGTATCTGGGCGGTGGGCACCTTAAATGGCCAGGAAGGCGTTATCCGGTGGGGGTCGGGGGTGGGAGCCCCTTGGGCCATATGCCGTCGGGGCAAACAAGAGGGGCATCCGGCGGGCGCCGGATCAGTTGTCCAGGGTCAGCACCACCTTGGCTTCCTTGTCCGTCTCCTTCACCTGGCTGTCGAGCACGAAGAGGCGCTCCGGCGCGATGCCCTGGGTATCCACCAGATACTCCTTGGTGTTCTGGGCGCGGCGCATGGCGAGGTTTCGCAGGGACTTGGCGGTGATGAGCTGCTGATCCCGTAGCAGGAGCACCGCCTGGGCGCGCAGGGCCTCGCTCCCTTCATCGAGTCGCAACCGGTCGGCCAGATCCCCGAGATCTTCGTTGAACTTAGCTTCATAGGCCTCTGCCAGTGCGGATTGCATGGCGGGATCCTGCTCCAGCAGCGTCAAATCCACCGGGCTGCCGGTGGTCTTGGCCAGCAGCCGCTCAAGCTTCTGGCGCTGGAGGATGGGGCGCTCTTCGTTGAAGTTGACCTTGCCGCGAATGTTCATGCTGAGCTTGGGCCTCTCCTTGAGGGCCTGCGCGAGGGTGGTCAGCTTGGTCTGCTGGGTCGGGGTCAGGGCGGGATCGCCAGGTAGGAAGGGGAGCTCGTCGAGATCCTTGGTGCCCCCCGTCAAGGACGCAAGCAGGGAGAAGGGGGAGGTGATGGCCTTGCCGAGGGTATTGCCGAGCACGTCCCAGAAGATGTTGCCCAGGCTGAAATCAGGCTGATCCAGATTGCCCTTCACCTTGAGGTTCATCTTGATGACGCCGTTCGAATCGCTCAGCAGGGCGATGGCGAGGCCGAGGGGCAGATCCTTGGCCTGCTCGCTCTTGACCTTCTCCCCGAGTTGCAGCTTCTTGATGGTGATGTCGTTGTCCCCCTCCAGCCGGTTGCCCTGCAGCTTGTAGTTGAGTTTCATGGAGAGCTGCCCCTTGTCGATGGCATAGCCTGCATAGGTGCTGGAGTAGGGGGTGAAGGTGGTGAGCTCCAGATTGTTGAAGGCCACGGCCACATCCAGCACGGGATCCTCGATGAGCAGGTTGGCGCCCCCCCGGATGGTGACGGGGGCGTAGCGGTCCACCTTGCCGTTGAAGGCGAGCTCGGAGCGCTGCCCCGGGGTGTTGCTGATATGGCGGCTCTGGCCGTCGAGGGAGGCGATGTCCACCACGAACTCCGGGCTCAGGCTGCGATCGGCGAAGCGCAGGTTGCCCTTGCCGGCGCCGCTCATCATGTCGAATTCCCCTTCGGCCTTGAGGGGGCTCTTCTCGTTGACGGTGGCGCTCAGGCGATAGGGGTTGAGCACCCCCTCTGCGCTGGAAAAGCCGGGCAGGTGCAGGGCGAGCTTGTCCAGGGTGAGGGGCGGGACCCACCCCGGGCTGCTCTGCTTGCGGCTGTCCCGGTAGCTGAGCCGGCCCTGCTCGACGGACAGCTTGCCGATGGTCACCAGCACGGGCTCGGCGCTAGCTGGCGGTGTTTGCTCCGGCGCAGGGGCGAGCAGGGAGGCCAGTGCATCGGTCAGGTTGAAGCGTGCCTCCCCCTTGAGATCCTCGAGGCGCACCAGATCTGCCCTGGGGGCGGTCAGGGTGGCCTCTTCCAGTACCAGGGCGCGCTGCTGCCAGCTCGCTTTCAAGGCGGGAATGAGCTTCAGCTCTTCAAATGACACCAGTGCTTGCTGCTTGTCATCGAGCAGGGCGCTGGGCCCCAGCACGAGGGAGGGGGAGCGGATCCCCACCTCTATCTTGCCAAGGGAGAGGTGCAGACCGTAATGGGTGGCAAGCCAGCCGGGGAGATGGCGCTGGATGAGGGTCGGCGCCTGCCAGAGCAGGATGGTGATGCCGATGAGCAGGAGCGCGAGAAGATAGAGGGCATAGCGCAGCAGACGAGCGGGCAGAGGCTTGAGCATGATGGTCTCCATTTGATGCGCATATGGTAGCAATTAATCGTGCCCGGTTCATGGGAAGGACTCATGAGGTGCGCCGCACTCTGACCGGGCTGGGGAATTATTGTGCGACCAAGGCCGGATTTCCCCCGTTTGCCCCACCTCGCCGCTTGCCCAAACCGCCCAGTCTGTCCGGCATGCCGTGACGGGCGATGTGGGGAACAAGGGGGTTGCCGGGTCAGGGCCTGCCACTGCGAATATCCACTGGAAAACCGGGATACCGGGGGCGAGATACCCCCAGAGTCTGTCAATCCCCGTCGGTTTTCAAGCCGCCGAGGGAGTGGATGCAGCGCTGCTCGGCGGCATCGAGCTCGGCCATCACCATCTGGATGTCCTCCAGTTGCTGGCGCAGGGAGTGGCGTCTGGCCTCGATGAGCTGGATCATGGAGTGAAGCTGCATCCGGCTGGAGCGGTCGGTGTCGTACATGTCGAACAGCTCGCGGATCTCCGCCAGGCTGAACCCGAGGCGCTTGCCGCGCAGGGTCAGTTTCAGGCGGATCCTGTCCTTGTGGCTGTAGATACGGGTCTGCCCCTCCCGGGTCGGGGTGATGAGCCCCTCGTCCTCGTAATAGCGGATGGTGCGGGGGGTGATGTCGAACTCCTGGGCCAGCTCCGAGATGCTGTAGGTCCTCTCCTTGCCACTGGCGTGTCTGGCTCTCATGGTGCGCCCTCCTGATGAGCTGGCGGGGTCCTGGCCCCGCGGCAAGGGCCGGGTTCATGATGCATGATGGCCTCCCGGGGGGCGCTGCTCACGCTCTTGTGCGAAGCGCCGCCCCCTCCCGTGCAGGGCCTGGCCGACCCGGGAGCCGTTGGGGCGCCCCAGCAGCTCGCTCACCCACTGGCCGGTGGCGGCCAGCTGGTCGAGGTCGACGCCGGTGCTCATGCCAAGGCCGTGCAGCAGATAGACCACCTCTTCCGACGCCACATTGCCGGAGGCACCGGGGGCATAGGGGCAGCCGCCGAGCCCGGCCACCGAGCAGTCGATGGTGCGGATCCCGCGCTCGAGCGCCGGCAGCAGGTTGGCCAGCCCCTGGCCGTAGGTGTCGTGAAAATGAACCGCAAGCCGGCCCGCCGGGATCTCGTGCAGCACCGCATCCAGCATGGGAGCCACGGTGCCCGGGGTGCCGACGCCGATGGTGTCGCCGAGGGATATCTCATGGCAGCCCAGATCCAGCAGCCGCTCGGCAAGGGCGGCGACCCGTTTCGGGCGGGTCGGGCCGTCGAACGGGCAGGCGATGACGGTGGAGAGGTAGCCGCGCACCTTGATGCCGAGGCTGCGCGCCTCCTGCACCAGGGGAGCGAAGCGCACCAGGGACTCCTCCACGCTGATGCCGATGTTGGCTCGGGTGAAGCCGTCCGAGCAGGCGGTGAAGAGACCTATCTCGTCGGCGCGTGCGGCGACGGCGGCCTGCAGACCCTGCAGATTGGGCACCAGGGCGCCATAGCGGGTCGGCCCCCTGCGCGGCAGGGCATTAAAGAGTGCGGCGGAATCCGCCATCTGCGGCACCTTCTTGGGCGACACGAAGGCCCCCACCTCGATGCGCTGCAACCCGCTCTCGGCCAGGTGGGCGATGAGCGCCAGCCGCTGCGCCAGGGAGAGGGTGGCGGTCTCATTTTGCAGGCCGTCCCGCGGCCCCATCTCCACCAGGCTGACCTTGTCGTCCCGGTTCTCGTGCGTGTGGCTCATGAGCGCTCCTCCTGCGCGGTATGGTCCTCGGCAAAGCGCACCAGCACGGCGCCCTGGCTCACCTGTTCGCCCTGGCGGCACTGCAGGGCCTCAATCACCCCGTCCCGGTCAGCTTTGAGGACGTGCTCCATCTTCATTGCCTCCAGCACCAGCAGTGGTTGCCCCTTGCTGACCGGCTGGCCGGCCTCGACCTGCAGCGCCACCACGATGCCGTGCATGGGGGCCAGGATGCCCGGGACATGGCTCGTGTCGTGATCATGGTGGAGCTGATGATGCTGATCATCGAGCGAGAAGCGGATGCGCCTGCCCGCCAGGTGCAGCAAATAGGCGTCCTCGCCGAGGGGCTGCACCGGATAGCGCTGCCAATGTCCACCCTGGCACAGGCGGATCTGTTCTGACCCGAGTTCAAACGGGATCTGCTCGCCTTGCCAGAGTAGGCTGCCTGCCCGCTCGGCGAGGGTGAGAGTGCGGGTCTCCTCGCCGATGCGCACCGTGGCGCAAAAGCGGCGGGTGGGGCCCAGCCGAAAGCCTGCGGCCTGCTGCCAGGGGGAGGCATCGCGCTCGCAAGTGGCGAGCCAGAGGGTGGCGAGGGGCCAGGCGAGCGCAGGAACGGGCAGGGTGTCGGTGGGAATGGGCCACTGGGTGTGGTGGCGCATCGCCAGCACCTCTGGCGCTTCGCACAGGCGCTGCAGGAGCGGGCCGTTGTGCACCAGAGGGCCGAGATCCAGGGCTGCCAGGGCATCGGCCAGGGTGGCAAAGGCTTCGCTGCGGCTCGGTGCGTGGGCGACGAGCTTGGCGATCATGGGGTCGTAATAGGGGCTCACCTCATCGCCAGCGGTGACGCCGGTGTCGATGCGCACCCCCTTGGGCCAGGTGAGCCAGTGGATGGGGCCGCTCGCTGGCAGAAAACCGGCGGCCACGTCTTCGGCGTAGAGGCGCGCCTCCACCGCGTGGCCACGCAGCACCACCTGTTCCTGGGTGAGGGGCAGCGGTTTGCCCTCGGCCACCGCCAGCTGCCAGGCCACCAGATCCTGGCCTGTGATGGCCTCGGTAACCGGGTGCTCCACCTGCAACCGGGTGTTCATCTCCATGAAGAAGAACTCCTCCCCGCAGAGCAAAAACTCGATGGTGCCCGCCCCCCGATAGGCGATGGCCTTGGCCGCCGCCACGGCCGCCTCGCCCATGGCGCGGCGCAGGGCAGGGGAGATGTCGGGGGCGGGGGCCTCCTCGATCACCTTCTGGTGGCGGCGCTGCAAGGAGCAGTCCCGATCCCCCAGATAGATGGCGTTGCCAAGGGCATCGGCAAAGACCTGCACCTCCACGTGACGGGCGCGGGGGAGATAGCGCTCCAGCAGCACATGGTCGTCGCCAAAGGCGGCACTCGCCTCCCGCTTGACCGCCGCCAGGGCGTCGTCAAAGTCGGCCAGCTGATCGACCCGCCGCATCCCCTTGCCACCGCCGCCGCTGGCCGCCTTGATAAGGAGCGGGAAGCCCACCTGGCTCGCCTGATCGCGCAAAAAGTCGGGATGCTGATCCGCGCCGTGATAACCGGGCAGCACGGGGACGCCGGCTGCCTGCATCAGCCCTTTGGCCCCCGACTTGTCCCCCATGGCGAGGATGGCGGCGCCGCTTGGGCCGACAAAGCGCACGCCCCGCTGCTCGCAGGCGGTGGCAAAGTCGCTGTTCTCGGAGAGGAAACCGTAGCCCGGGTGGATGGCGTCGGCATTCGCTTCTTTGGCAATCTTGAGCACCTTGCCGGTGTCGAGGTAGCTCTCCCGGGCGGGGGCCGGCCCCAGATGCCAGGCTTCGTCGGCTTCGCGCACGTGCATGGCGCGGGCATCGGCGTCCGAGTAGAGGGCGATGGTGTGAATGCCGAGGCGCCGTGCTGTCTTGATGATGCGCACGGCGATTTCACCGCGATTGGCGATCAGCAGGCGCTTGATGGGAGTGTGATGGGTCATGCTGCCTCCCTGTTGTTCAAGGCGCACAAGTGCGAAGCGTGTTGATCCACACTCCCGTTATATTGACCACAGTTGGCGATCAGCAGGTGCTTGATGAGGTGGTATTGAGTCATGCTTCGTCCTTGAAACGGGGGCGCCAGGTTGGGGGGCGTTTGTCGAAGAAGGCCTGGATCCCCTCCTGGGCCTCGAGACCGCCCCGTACCCGGGCGATGGTCTCGACGGTCTGCTCTTCGTGCTGGTGGCCTGGGCGCCCTTCGAGGGCGGCCAGCAGCCGCTTGGTCTCCTTCATCGCCTGGGGGCCGTTGCGACACAACCGCAGGGCCATGGCGCGTCCCTCCGCCAGCAACTGATCAGGCTGGCTGAGCCTGTGCACCACGTTGAGTCGGCAGGCGGTGATGGCATCGAAAGGCTCTGCGCTCAGCATGTAGCGGCGGGCCTGGCGCATCCCCATGGCGCGCACCACGTAGGGGCTGATCACCGCAGGCACCAGTCCCAGGGTCACCTCGGAGAGGCAGAAGCGGGCATTTTCGCTGGCCAGCACGATGTCGCAGGCGCAGACAAGGCCTAAGGCGCCGCCGTAGGCGGCCCCCTGCACCAGGGCTACCGTGGGGAAGGGCAGCTCGTCCAGTGCCTGCATCAGGTGGGCCAGCACCCGGGCGTCCTCGCGATTCTTGTCAAAGGCGCGGGGGTCGAACGCTTCCCCTGCCATCTTGCGCATCCACTCGAGATCGGCGCCCGCGCAAAAATGCGGCCCCTCGGCGCGCAGCAGCAGCACGTGGGGGCGGTCGGCGAGGGGCTGGCCGTGGGTCAGCTCGTCGAGGCAGTCGAGCAGCCCTTGCATCAGGTCGGCATCGAGGGCGTTGTGACGGGCCGGGCGGGCGAGCACCAGCTCGATCACCGGGCCGTGGCGCTCCAGGCGAAAATGGGCAAGGGGATCGTTGAAGAGCGGGTCTGACATATGAACTCCTTACATCCGGAAGATGCCGTACTGCCCGGGGCCCGGCTCGGCCCCCTGGCAGGCCGCCAGCGCCAGGGCGAGCACGGTGCGGCTCTGGGCCGGGTCGATGACGCCGTCATCCCACAGGCGAGCACTGGCGTAATAGGGGTGACCCTGGCGCTCGTACTGCGCGATCACCGGGGCGCGAATGGCGGCCGCCTCCGGCTCGCCCAGAGTCTTGCCCTCGGCGGCCAGCTTGTCCCGGCGCACCTGCACCAGCACCCCGGCCGCCTGCTCGCCCCCCATGACGGAGATGCGGCTGTTGGGCCAGCTGAAGAGAAAATCCGGTTCATAGGCGCGCCCGCACATGCCGTAGTTGCCGGCACCGAAGCTGCCGCCGACGATCAGAGTGATCTTGGGCACCCGGCTGCAGGCCACGGCGGTCACCAGCTTGGCGCCGTGCTTGGCGATCCCCTCTTTCTCCGCCGTACTCCCCACCATAAAGCCGGTGATGTTTTGCAGAAACAGCAGCGGGATCCCCCGCTGGTTGCAGAGCTGGATGAAGTGGGCCCCCTTCTGGGCGCTGTCGCTGTGCAGCACGCCGTTGTTGGCGAGGATCCCCACCTGCATGCCCTCAATGCGGGAAAAACCCGTCACCAAGGTAGTGCCGAACAACGCCTTGAATTCGTCAAACACAGAGCCATCCACTAGTCGGGCGATCAATTCTCGTGCGTCATAGGGGCGCTTGAGACTGGTGCCCACCAGGCCGTAGAGCTCCTCGATGGGGTAGTGCGGCTCATCATAGGAGGGAGCGGATGGGGCGGGTGACGCCGCCGTCTGGTTGTCACCCAGGTTGCTTACCAGGGTGCGGGTGATGGCCAGGGCATGGGCATCGTCCCTGGCCATGTGATCCGCCACCCCGGAGTGGACGCAGTGCACCTCGGCGCCGCCCAAGGCTTCTGCGCTGATCTCCTCACCGGTGGCGGCCTTGACCAGGGGCGGGCCCGCCAGAAAGAGGGTGGCCTGTTCCCTGACCATGATCGACTCGTCCGCCATGGCGGGCACGTAGGCACCCCCGGCGGTACAGAGTCCCATCACCACCGCCAGCTGGGGGATGCTCTGGGCCGACATGCGAGCCTGGTTGTAGAAGATGCGGCCAAAATGCTCCCGGTCGGGGAACACCTCGTCCTGCATGGGCAGGAAGGCACCGCCGGAATCCACCAGATAGAGGCATGGGAGGTGCAGTCGCTCGGCAATGGCCTGGGCGCGCAGGTGCTTTTTCACCGTGAGGGGGTAGTAGGTGCCGCCCTTCACGGTGGCGTCATTCACCACCAGCATGCACAGGCGCCCCGAGACCCGTCCGATGCCGGTGAGGATGCCGGCAGCGGGCACCGGTTCGTCATAGACCTGCCAGCCAGCCAGCGCCGACAGTTCGAGAAAGGGGGAACCCGGGTCCAGCAGCTGGTCGATGCGCTCCCGGGGCAGCAGCTTGCCACGGGCCTGGTGGCGGGCCTTGTTGGCAGCACCGCCGCCCAAGGCTATCTCCTCCAGGCGGGCATTGAGATCGTCGACCAGTGCCTGCATGGCGGCACGATTGGCCTCATAGTCGGGGCTCGCGGTGTCGAGACGGGAGTGGATCCTGCTCATGCATTATCCCCCATCAGCTCGCGGCCGATGAGCCAGCGGCGGATCTCCGAGGTGCCGGCGCCGATTTCGTAGAGTTTGGCGTCCCGCAGCAGGCGGCCTGTGGGGTATTCGTTGATGTAGCCGTTGCCGCCGAGCAGCTGGATGGCATCGAGGGCCATCTGGGTGGCATTTTCGGCGGCAAACAGGATGGCGGCGGCGCAATCCTTGCGGCTGGTGCGGCCCTGATCGCAGGCGCTCGCCACCGAATAGACCAGCGCCCGGCTGCTGGCGAGACGGGTATACATGTCGGCGAGCTTGCCCTGCACCAGCTGGAACTCGCCGATGGCCTGGCCGAACTGCTTGCGCTCGCGCACATAGGGAAGCACCACGTCCATGCAGGCCTGCATGATGCCAAGGGGGCCTGCTGCCAGCACCACCCGCTCGTAGTCGAGCCCGCTCATCAGTACCTTGACCCCGCCGTGCAGGGGACCCAGCAGGTTCTCCTGCGGCACCCGGCAGTTGTCGAACACCAGCTCGCAGGTACTGGATCCGCGCATGCCGAGCTTGTCGAGCTTCTGGGCGGTGGAAAAACCGGGAGTTCCCGCCTCGACGATAAAGGCGGAAATACCTTTGGGCCCTGCAGCGGCATCGGTCTTGGCATAGATGACGAAGGTGTCGGCATCGGGCCCGTTTGTGATCCACATCTTGTTGCCGTTCAGCACGAAGTGATCCCCCTCGCGCACCGCGGTGAGGCGCATGCTCACCACATCGGAGCCGGCACCCGGCTCGCTCATGGCCAGCGCCCCCACGTGTTTGCCGATGACGAGGGAGGGCAGATATTTCGCCTTCTGATCAGGGGTGCCGTGGCGGTGGATCTGGTTGATGCAGAGGTTGGAGTGAGCGCCGTAGGAGAGGCCGACCGAGGCGCTGGCGCGGCTCACCTGCTCCATCACCAGCACATGGGCCAGATAGCCGAGGTTCACCCCGTCATACTCCTCCGCCACCGTGATGCCGTGCAGCCCCAGCTCACCCATGCGGGGCCAGAGATCCCGGGGAAAAGCGTTGCTCTGATCGATCTCGCTGGCGCGCGGTGCGATCACTTTCTGGCAGAAAGCCTCGACCTGTTCGGTCAGGGCCTGGAGGGTTTCATCCATCAGGGCATGCATCCGTGCTCTCCTTGGTGCAGTGGACTGCCGATTTCCCCTGCCATCAGGGTGATGACTGGTCAGTCCATTCGTGATTCAAGTTTACGTTAGCGTAAACGTAAATTGATTGTTAGTCTAAGGTAAATTCGATGGCAGCCCGCCGCAAGGGGCTACCCGGGCAGAGGAGCGCAAGGAGTGAACAGGATGTGCAACAGCAACATGGATGTGGCCGGCCTGCAGTGGCCTGCCATCGCCAGCCAACGGGCTAGGAGGGGGGCATGAGCCAGCATCACACCCAGTACGGGGATCTGCCGCTCTACATCGGTGGCGAGGCGTGTCCGTCCGCAAGCGACGAGTGGATAGAGGTGACCGACCCGGCGGACCAGCATCTGCTGGCGCGTGTGCCGAAAGCTACCTCTGCGGAAATTGAGCTGGCGGTGCGCGCCGCCCACGACGCCTACCTGCTGTGGCGGGAGGTGCCGGCCCCCGAGCGGGCCCGGGTCATGTTCAACTACCAGCATCTGTTGAAAGTGCATCACGACGAGCTGGCGACCCTGCTGGCCCAGGAAACCGGCAAGAACCTGGCGGATGCCAAGGGGGATGTGTGGCGCGGCATCGAGGTGGTGGAGCAGGCCTGCGGTATTGCCAGTCAGACCCTGGGGGAGACCATGGGCAACGTGGCGCGCCGGGTGGATGGCCACTCCTGGGTGCAGCCCCTCGGGGTCTGCGTCGGCATCACGCCGTTCAACTTCCCAGCCATGATACCGCTGTGGATGTTCCCGCTGGCGGTGGCCTGCGGCAACGGCTTTGTGCTCAAGCCCTCCGAGCAGGATCCCCTCACCCCCATGCGCCTGGCCGAGCTGTTTACCGAGGCGGGGGCCCCCAGGGGCATTCTGTCGGTGGTGCACGGCGGCGCCGAGCAGGTGGATGCGCTGCTGGCCCATCCCGATGTCAAGGCAGTCAGTTTCGTGGGCTCGGCCCGGGTCGGCGGCCACGTCTATCGCAGCGCCACGTCGCAGCTCAAGCGCGCCCAGTGTTTTGTCGGCGCCAAGAATCACATGGTGATCATGCCGGATGCCAACAAGGCGCAGGTGCTCGGCAACTTGGTGGGAGCCGGAGTCGGCGCCGCCGGTCAGCGCTGCATGGCCATCAGCGTGGCGGTGTTCGTGGGGAGCGCCAGGGAGTGGATCCCCGAGCTCGCCGCCGAGTTCGCCAAGGTGAAACCCGGTGTCTGGCACGATCCCGAGGCCGCCTACGGCCCCCTCATCAGCCCGGAGGCGAAAGTCAGGGTGGAGGGGCTTATCGAGGCGGGGATTGCCGAGGGAGCCGAGTGCCTGCTGGACGGCCGTTTTTGCGACGTCCCCGGCTACCCGGTGGGCAACTGGGTGGGGCCGACCCTGTTTCGCGGCGTGACCCCCGAGATGCGCATCTACAAGGAGGAGATCTTCGGGCCCGTGCTGGCCTGCCTCGAGGTGGGGAGCCTGGATGAGGCGCTTGCCCTCATCAACGCCAACCCCTATGGCAACGGCACCTCCCTCTTCACCGGCTGTGGCGCCGCCGCCCGCAAGTTTCGCCACGAGGTGGCGGTGGGCCAGGTGGGGATCAACGTGCCCATCCCGGTGCCGCTGCCGTTCTTCTCCTTTACCGGCTGGCGCGGCTCCTTCTACGGGGATCTGCACGCCTACGGCAAGCAGGCGGTGCGTTTTTACACCGAGACCAAGACGGTGACGGAGCGCTGGTTCGACGAAGACATTCCCAGCGGCCCCAATATGACCATTCAGCTGCGCTGACGGCAGGGGTTGCCCACTTTGCCCGGGTGCCCCCATTGACAGCAACGGATCGACGGAACAAGTACAAAGGAAGCGAACAAGATGGATTTTACCCTGACCGAATCCCAACGGGCCTGTGTCGAGTCGGCCGGCGCCTTCGCCGATCTGGCGCTCAAACCCCATGCCGCGCACTGGGACAGGGAGCACGAGTTCCCCATCCCCACCATCAAGCAGGCGGCGGCGCTGGGCCTGTGCGGCCTCTATACCCCGGAGCAGTATGACGGTCTGGGCCTGAGCCGGCTCGATGCCAGCCTCATCTTCGAGCGCCTCGCCATGGGCTGCACCTCCACCACCGCCTATCTCACCATCCACAACATGGTGAGCTGGATGCTGGGCAGCTGGCTGCCTGCCGAGGTGGCCGAGGAGTGGGTACCCAGGCTCGCCAGCGGCGAGCTGCTGGGCTCCTACTGCCTCACCGAGCCGGGGGCGGGCTCCGACGCTGCGGCCCTCAAGACCCGCGCCGTGCGCGATGGCGAAGATTACCTCCTTGACGGCAGCAAGGTGTTCATCTCGGGCGCCGGCAGCACCGACGTGCTGGTGGTGATGGCCCGCACCGGTGGCGAGGGGGCCAAGGGGATCTCTGCCTTCATGGTACCGGCCCAGACCCCTGGCGTGAGTTACGGCAAGGCGGAGGAAAAGATGGGCTGGAACAGCCAGCCGACCCGGGAGGTGAACTTCAATGCCGTGCGCATTCCCGCTCGCTTCCGGCTGGGGGAGGAGGGGGAAGGGTTCAAGTTCGCCATGCAGGCGCTCGATGGGGGGCGCATCAACATCGCCAGCTGTTCGCTGGGCACAGCCCAGCAGGCTCTCAACGATGCCCTGGCCCATGTGCAGCAGCGCCAGCAATTTGGACACCCGATCAGCGAATTCCAGAGCGTGCAGTTTCGCCTGGCCGACATGGCCACCGAGCTCGCCGCCGCCCGCCTGCTGGTGCGCCAGGCGGCCGCCAAACTCGATGGGGGCAGCCCGGACAAGAGCGCCTGGTGCGCCATGGCCAAGCGTTTTGCCACCGACGTGGGTCACCGCATCTGCGACGACGCCCTGCAACTCTTTGGCGGCTATGGTTATATCCGCGAGTATCCGCTCGAGCGCTATCTGCGCGACACCCGGGTGCACCGCATTCTGGAAGGGACGAATGAAGTGATGCGGCTCATCATCGCCCGCCGCCTGCTGGCCGACCCTGGCCTGTCGCTGGAGTAGCGGGAGGGGCCTGCTCTGAGGACGCAGTCGGCGCGTCCTCAGGCTTTGTGAGCCAGGTGCAGGTTGGCTCCATTCAACCCTGTCATCATGGGGCAGGTTTTTTGACAAGGACAACGCAATGACAAGGATCAGGCTCGAATATCACGGCCACGTGGCCTACATCACCCTCGATCACCCACCCGCCAACACCTGGACGCTCGCCAGCCTGAAAGCCTTCTTACAGATGATGGTGGAGCTGGATGGTCGCCCCGACGTGGTGGCCCTGGTGATCCGCGGTGCTGGAGAGAAATTCTTCTGCGCCGGCGCCGATCTCAAGATGTTCGCCGACGGCAGCCTGGCGCATGCCCGCGAGGTGGCCGAGGCCTTTGGCCACGCCTTCGAGGCGCTGGCCCGCTTTCACGGGGTCAGCATCGCCGCCATCAACGGCTATGCCATGGGAGGGGGGCTCGAAGTTGCGCTGGCCTGCGACATCCGCATCGCCGAGCAGCAGGCCAAGCTGGGGTTGCCAGAGGCCTCGGTGGGTTTGTTGCCCTGCGCCGGCGGCACCCAGCGCCTCACCGAGCTGGTGGGGCCGGGCTGGGCCAAGCGGATGATCCTCTGCGGCGAGAAGGTGAGCGCCACCCTGGCCTACGAGATGGGGCTGGTGGAGGAGGTGGTGACCGAGGGGCACGCCTGGGAGGCGGCGCAGCAGATGGCCCAGCTGGTGGAGCGCCAGAGCCCGAGCGCCCTGCGCGCCTGCAAACAGCTCATCAATCAGGGGCGAAGCACCCACAGGGACGCGGCGCTGCCACTCGAGCGCAGCCTCTTTCTCGCCCTGTTTGACGATGCCAATCAGCGCGAAGGGGTGGCGGCCTTCCTGGAGAAGCGGGCCCCGCGCTGGCGTTACGACCAATCCAAACCGAAAGAGTGAGGGAGCGAAGGATGAATGAGGTATTGATGGCGACCCGCCATGTCGCAGGGGCAGATACCCGGTCTACGGGGGCTGCCCATGAGTGAGCCCGTGCTCATCGAGACCCACCCCACGGCGGATGGCCGCCACATCGGCATGCTGACTCTGGACAGCCCCGCCTCCCTCAACGCCCTGAGCCTTGAGATGATCCAGTTGTTGCAGGGGGCGTTGACCCGCTGGGAGCAGGATCCGGCCATCGTCTGCGTGTTGTTGCAAGGGGCCGGCGAGAAGGCATTCTGCGCCGGTGGTGACATCCGCTCCTTTTATTACCGCAAGCAGGAGGCGAGCCACTCTGAATTGTTCGGCTATGCCCGCGACTTCTTCCTGCAGGAGTACCGGCTCGATCATCACATCCACTGCTACGGCAAGCCCCTTGTCTGCGTGGCGGACGGCA
Organism: Aeromonas sp. PrichA-15; assembly: GCF_017939245.1. Taxonomy (NCBI): domain Bacteria; kingdom Pseudomonadati; phylum Pseudomonadota; class Gammaproteobacteria; order Aeromonadales; family Aeromonadaceae; genus Aeromonas; species Aeromonas sp. PrichA-15. The sequence goes on from NZ_JAGKRH010000004.1 coordinate 119,804, forward strand.
TCTGCATGGGGGGCGGCATCGGCCTCTTTGCCGGGGCCGCTTTTCGGGTGGTGACAGAGAAGAGTCTGTTCGCCATGCCGGAGGTGACCATAGGCCTCTATCCGGATGTGGGGGCCAGCTGGTTTTTGAGCCGGATGCCGGGGCGGCTCGGACTCTGGCTCGGCCTCACCGGTGCCCGCTTCAACGGGGCGGACGCCATCGGCCTGGGGCTCGCGGATCACGCCATGGGGAGCCGCGAGCGGGTGGAGCTGCCGGCGCGCCTCGCCGCCCTCGACTGGTCCGCAGGCGACCCCTGCGAGCAGATCGAGGTGCTGCTCACCGATTTGCAGGAGGTCCCTGGTCAGGCATTGCCCCCTCCCGTACTGCTGCCCCACCAGGCCCGCATCGATGCGCTGTTGGCTGGCCGCTCTCTGCAAGGGGTGCTGGCACGCCTCGAGGGCGCCGAGCTGGACGAACCGGCGCTGACTCAGGGGCGGGAGACCTGCCTTCGCGGCAGCCCCATCAGCCGCGCCATCCTCTGGCGCCAGTTCTGGCAGGCACGGCGCCAGTCCCTGGCCGAGGTGTTTGCCGACGAGCTGACCCTCTCGGTCAATTGCGTGCTCAGAGGGGACTTCGTGGAAGGGGTGCGGGCTCTGCTCATCGACAAGGACAAATCCCCTCGCTGGCAGGCCCCGCAGGCGGGCGAGGCCTGGCTGGATGCCTTCTATCGCTGGCCCGAGGGGGACAACCCCTTGCGCCTCCGCTGACGCGGGATCACACACAAGGAGCACACCATGACAAGGATTGGGTTTATCGGGCTTGGCAACATGGGGGGCCCCATGGCCGCCAACCTGGCCAGGGCGGGGCACAGGATGCAGGTGTTTGATCTGGTGCCCGAGAGCCTGAGCCGGGCCATCGAGGCTGGCTGCATTGCCGCCGGGAATGCCCGGGAAGCGGTGAGCGGCTGCGAGCTGGTCATCAGCATGCTGCCAGCGGGGGAGCACGTGCGCAGCCTCTGGCTGGGGGAGAGTGTCGGTGAGCGGGGTGGCCAGGATCTGCTGGCGGCCCTGTCGCCCGGCACCTTGGTCATTGACTGCTCCACCATAGACGTGGCCTCGGCCCGTCAGGTGGGGGCGGCGGCGAAGGCGAGCGGCATCCGTTTTCTCGATGCCCCCGTCTCGGGAGGGGTGGCCGGTGCGGCGGCGGGCACGCTCACTTTCATCGTCGGCGGCGAACAAGCGGATTATGAAGCGGCCAGACCCGTGCTCGCCTGCATGGGACAGAACCTGTTTCACGCCGGGGCGCTTGGCGCCGGCCAGATCGCCAAGATGTGCAACAACATGCTGCTCGCCATCCACATGGCGGGCACCGCCGAGGCGCTGGCGCTCGGGGTCAAGGAGGGGCTGGATCCCGTCGTGCTCTCCACCATCATGGGCAAGAGTTCGGGCAACAACTGGAGCCTGGAGCGCTACAACCCCTGGCCCGGTGTGATGGAGAACGTGCCGGCGTCCCGTGGGTATGCAGGGGGCTTTATGACCCGGCTGATGGTCAAGGATTTGGGGCTCGCCATGGCGTTGGCGGAACATGCCCACAGCGCCGTGCCCATGGGGGCCCTGGCCCGCAACCTCTTCAACCTGCACGCGAGCCTGGGCCAGGAGAACAAGGATTTTTCCAGCATCCTCGAGCTCTATCGGGACAAGACAGCGCCGGGTTAAGGGCCGCTATCTACCTATTTACCCGATAGTCTTTGACTCGACAGTCACCGGCCATCTCACCAGGAGCATTTATGGATATCACACGGAAAGTCATCGCCATCACGGGGGCGGGTAGGGGGCTGGGCCGCGCCATCGCTCTGAGTCTGGCGGAGCAGGGGGCCGTGCTTGCGCTCATCGATGTCAACCGCACCGATCTGGAGGTGACCGAGGCAGAAGTGCGCAGCCGTGACGGCCGCTGCGCCCTGTTCGTCTGCAACGTGGCAAGCGAGCCAGAGGTCGAGGCGACCTTCGCCGCCATCAAGGATCAGTTCGGTGCGCTGCACGGCCTCGTCAACTGTGCCGGCATCCTGCGCGACGGCATGCTGATCAAGGTGAAGGAGGGGGCACTGACGGAGAAGATGAGCCTGGCCCAGTGGCAGAGCGTCATCGACGTCAATCTCACCGGCACTTTCCTGTGCGGGCGCGAGGGGGCGGCGCTGATGGCCACCGGCGGGGAGGGGGGCGTCATCATCAACATCTCCTCCATCGCCCGGGCCGGCAACATGGGCCAGAGCAACTATGCCGCCAGCAAGGCGGGGGTGGCCTCTCTGGTGGTCACCTGGGGGAAGGAGCTGGCCCGTCACGGCATCCGGGTGATGGGCATCGCCCCCGGCGTCTTTGCCACCGACATGACGGCGGCGATGAAGCCCGAAGCCATGGCCCGCATGCAACAGGCCATCCCGGTGGGCACCCTGGGGCAGGCGGCGCAGCTGGCCCAGACGGTGCAGTTCATCCTTGCCAACGACTATCTGTCCGGGCGGATGATCGAGCTGGACGGCGGCTTGAGGCTCTAGTCCCCCCTGCATATACCCTCTCTGACGCCCCTCCTGCAGGGGCGTTTTTGCAGGGGAAAGGCCCCAGTGCAAGGGTGCATAGCCATGCAGGTCCGGCTTTTGAAAAGCGGGGCGACATCATGAAAAGTCGTGAAATATCAACGGGTCTTTCTTAATTTGAACCAGCTCACAGGCACCCCGGGTCAGTGCTGTAAAATTGCGCGCGGTCAAGGCGGCTCATGATTGACGGCAAGAGGGATTGCGGCCGGAATAGTCATGCAATATAGTTGCCGCCTTTTTCACGGGGTACGGATTTCTAGCCCCTCCCATGTCGCGCGCTGTATGAATACGGATGCTCAGCCGCCGCCTAATAAAACAGGTTTGAGATGGACAAGAAACTGGGGCTGGGTGCCCTCATTTCGCTGGTGATCGGCTCCATGGTCGGTGCCGGGGTTTTCAGTCTGCCGCAAAACATCGCAGCGCACGCCAGTGCCGGGGCAGTCGCCCTGGGATGGGCCATCACGGGGATCGGCATGATCTGCCTCGCCCTGGTCTACCAGAATCTCTCCATGCGTCGACCGGATCTCGATGGCGGCATCTTCAGCTACGCCAAGGCGGGGTTCGGGGATTTCGTCGGCTTCAACGCCGCCTGGGGTTACTGGCTGTGCCAGCTGCTGGCCAACGTCTCCTACGCCATCGTGGTGTTCAGTGCGCTGAGCTACTTCTTCGACACGCCGGACAATGTCATCTTCGGTGACGGCAACACCCCGGTCGCCATCACGCTCGCTTCCCTGCTCATCTGGTCGGTGCATGCCCTGGTGCTGCGCGGCATCCAGGTGGCGGCGCTGGTGAACATCGTCACCACCATCGCCAAGATGGTGCCCCTCATCGTCTTCTGCGTGGCCATCCTGCTCGCTTTCAACATGGAGACCTTCACCCTGGATCTCTGGGGGCAGGGGAGTCCCGAGCTCGGCTCCGTGATGGATCAGGTGAAGTCCACCATGAAGGTGACCCTCTGGGTCTTCATCGGCATCGAGGGGGCCGTGGTGGTCTCCGCCCGTGCCCGCCATCGCAAGGACGTGGGCCGCGCCACCGTGCTGGCGCTGCTGGGGGCCCTGGCGCTCTACGTCATGGTGACCCTGTTCTCCCTGGGGGTCATGAACCAGCCGCAACTGGCGGCCCTCAAGAACCCCTCCACCGCCATGATCCTGGAAGCCGTGGTCGGCCCCTGGGGCGCCTGGCTCATCAACATCGGCCTGGTGATCTCGGTGATGGGGGCCCTGCTGAGCTGGACCGTGCTGGCGGCGGAAGTGCCCTACATCGCGGGCAAGACCGGGGTCTTCCCGGCCTGGTTCGCCAAGGAGAACAAGAACGGCTCCCCCAAGGTGTCGCTCTGGTGCTCCACCTGCCTGGTGCAGATCTTCCTCATCATCATCTACTTCCAGAACAGCACCTATCTGGCGTTGGTGAACATCGCCACCTCGGCGGCCCTGGTGCCCTATGTCTTCTCCGGTGCTTACGGCCTCAAGCTGGCGTTGAAAGGGGAGACCTACGCGGGCCAGCCCCATCAGCGCAAGCGCGACCTGCTGTTGGCCCTGGTGGCCACCGTCTATGGCTGCTGGCTGGTCTATGCCGCCGGGGTGGAGTACCTCTTGCTGGTGGCGCTGCTCTACAGCCCGGGGATCTTCATCTACTGGAAGGCGCGCCAGCACCACGGCCTGCGCAGCCTCAACCGGCTGGAGCAGGGGATGACGGCAGCCCTGCTCGGTTGCGCCGTGCTGGCGTTCTACAAGGTGATGGACGGTACCATTCCCCTGCATTAATCGGCACAATAAAGGGATGGCAAGATGCCATCTCTTTTTTTATGGGCAATGGCGGTCAAGTTGACCGCTGTTTCGTTATTGAAGGAATGTTTATGCTGTTTGTGGGCTATCTGGTGTTGGGGGCCTTCGCGGGCATGCTGGCCGGGCTGTTCGGTATCGGCGGCGGCCTCATCATCGTCCCCGTGCTGGTCCTGAGTTTTCACGCACAGGGCGTGGCGCCGGAGATCATCACCCATCTGGCCCTCGGCACCTCGCTGCCCACCATGATCTTCACCGGTTTCAGCTCCCTGCGTGCGCACCAGGAGGCAGGAGCGGTGGACTGGGGGATGATTCGGCGCCTGGGCGCCGGCATGCTGGTCGGTGCCTGGCTCGGCGGCATGACCGCCAATCTGCTGAGCGCCAGCACCCTCAACATCATCATCGGCTGCTTCGCCTGGACCATGGCCCTGCAGATGGGGCTCAATTTGAGGCCAAAAGCGGAGCGACACATGCCGGGCCCCCTTGGTACCGGGATCGCCGGCACCGTCATCGGCTGGATGTCGGCCTTGTTCGGCATCGGTGGCGGCTCGCTGACCGTGCCTTACCTCACCTGGAACTCGGTGCCCATGCGCAACGCCGTGGCCGCCTCCGCCGCCTGCAGCATGCCCATCGCCCTGGCAGGCAGCCTCAGCTACCTCTATGCCGGTTGGGGAGACGCCGATCTGCCCGAGTGGAGCGTCGGATTCATCTATCTGCCGGCCCTGCTTGGCATCGTGCTCACCAGCACCCAGTTTGCCCGTCTGGGCGCCAGACTGGCACACAGTATGTCACCCCGGCGGCTCAAGCAGGCCTTTGCCCTGCTCATGTTGCTGGTGGGTGCCAAATTCATGCTCTTTAGCTGAACCCTTGGCCAGATTGTTGAAAAATAAGGCGAACGGCTCGCGATGCGGTAGAAAGCCATTGCATTGAGGGGCCAGTTTGCCTATTCTCCTCGCCGGTGGTCCTATTGGTCCTCTCGCATTGATAACCCGTCGACCTGGTCAGGACCGGAAGGTAGCAGCCAAGGCGGGGGACTCGAGTGCCGGGATGTGGCTGGTAGGGCCACCACTTGTTTTTGGAAATCAATAAGTTAGCTTCCTAACGCCCTTGGTCATCCACTTTGTGTGGACGACGAGGAGCTCATCGATGAATCTCTGGCTCAGTCCCCACGGCATCTGGTATTACCGGAAAGTCACCACGCTCCCCTGTGGTCGTCGTAAAGAGATCAAAAAATCCCTGCATACCCGAGACAAGCTGACGGCCCGTGCAGCTGTTGCGAAGCTGCTTGCCTGTGTGCGTTCCAGAGCTCAGCCAGTCGTGCAATCCGCAAGCGAGCCAGAGAACCCTCAACCTCAGCCGCACATCAAGCCTGCTGTTCCGGCGGCCAAACCGCTTGCTCCGCTGTTGTCGGTCTTGAGTGACCGCTATCTGAAAGAGAAGGCCCTCTCCTGGGCACCGAAAGAGCTCAGCAACCAGAAGAACTACATCGGCTGCTTCATCAAGGCGCTGGGTGATAGACCGGCTGCTGACTATGCGAAAGCGGATGTGGTCAAGTTCAAGGAGGACCTGCTGAACTCCGGCAAGAGTCCGACCACCATCAACAAGTATCTGCAGAAGCTCTCTCTGCTGTTTAACTGGCTGGCTAACCATCAGGATGGGGTCATCAACCATTTCGCCGGATTGAAGCTACAGCGAGCCAAAGAGGTGAACTCACGAAGTGGGTACACAGCGGAAGAACGTCACAAGTTTATCGGGTGGGCTAAGCAGCAAGAGCCCCACCGTAGGTGGATTGCTCTGCTGGGGCTGTTCACCGGGGCTCGTGCCAATGAGATCTGCCAGTTGTACGCAGATGATGTGCAACAGGTTGACGGTATATGGTGCCTGAATATTCGCAGTGGACGGCCAGACCAGAAACTCAAGACGGCCAACAGTGCTCGTCTCGTTCCTATCCATCGACACCTCATCCAGAGCGGTTTCATCGAGTTTGTGAAGGAGAGGATAGGGGGACGCCTCTTCCCTGAACTGCCACATCGCCAGGATGGATACAGCCACCTGTGGGGGCAGTGGTTTAGTCGCCATCGCCCCGTCGACAAGGACTTCCACAGCCTGCGGCATACCGTGGGGACAACACTCAAAGGTCACGGAGTGCCATTGCAGTATGCGGCGGCGATCTTGGGCCACACCAACGGGGCGATCAGCTATGACCGATATGGAGGGGATGTCTCGCTGGAGAAGCTCAAAGAGGTGATAGAGGCGGCCCTTTCATCCTTTGCTGATGCCGGATAGAGGGGAGGGATGGGTCTGCCGAGATGCTGAAATTTTGGCATTTTTAAGAACTTTTTCTACGATGTTTCATACAGAAAAAGTTCTATAACTAGCTGAAATTTCGGCAGATTGACTGCTTGGCTTGGGCCTTTTGCCTTTGTTGGCGGGCAAAACGGGAAAGTCAAAAACGGCAGAGGGGCCCGCAGGCCCCCCATTCGTCATACTGTGTAGTTCGCTCCTGTCTCCGGCTGCTCTCGGTGGGCTGAGACCGTCATGTCCGCCATCTCGCTATCGAGCAGGGTCAACCCGATGACGGTTGCCTTGCTGTTATAGCGGGGGATCAGATAGCCCTTTTCTAGCAGCTTCTTCTTGAGGGCCAGCTTCTTCATGGCCCATTCACCGTTCTGCTGTGCCCAGCGGCTGTAGACTGCATAGACCTCACTCATGGGCACTTTGGCCCCTGCTCTGGCCTGTGTGCACTCTTCCAGGAAGCAGCCGACCATATCCGACTCAGCACGGTAGGTCTCGACATCCTGCTTGAGGCGAGCAGGAATTGACGCCTTGAGTCTCTGCTCTTGCCACATCTGGCAGCCCTGGATGGCCCAGTTCAGAATGCCGGGCATCTCGGCCCGCAGCTTCTCCATCAGCATTGGGTCCAGCTGTGTCTTCGTGAAGGAGGCATTGAAGGGCAGCATCAGCATCCGACGCCACATACCATTGCTGGTATCCCGGATCTCGGGCTTGTGGTTACCCACCATCACCAGAGAGAAGGATGGGCGGAACTCCATCTCCTTCTTGGCGTAGGGAGCACGAGCGACAATCACGTCATCCCCCGTCATGGCCTTCACCAAGTTCTCATCCATACGGGCCCCCTCTGGCAGCTCGTTGGCGACCACCAGACGTGCATCCACCAGCTTGGTCAGGGACGGGTTTGGACCAGTATTGCCGTTGCGGTTGAACAGCAAGACGTTGCTGCTGATCTGCCGACTGAACTCTCCCAGCAGCTGCTGAATGACCGACATGAAGGTACTCTTGCCGTTGCAGCCGCCCCCGTGGAGGAAGAACAGGAGCTGTTCGTCGGTGCGGCCGGTGATCCAGTAGCCCACACAACGTTGCAGGAAGGCGGCGTACTCGGCATCGCCACAGGTGATCTCGCCGATGAACTGCTCCCATCGCGGGCAGACAGCGGCTGGGTCATAGGCCACCGGACTATGGTGGGTAATCATGAATGCCCGTCTCGGTGCCAACAGGCGACCCGACTTCAGGTCGATGACACCGTTCGCCGTGCCCAACAGCATCGGATTGGCGTTCAGCTCGTGCAGTCTTGCCGTCATCATCGGCTTGGCCAGCTCCAGCATGTTCTGAATGCCAGCCCGGTTAAGGCTACTTGAGCCGTGTCTGAGTACTGCATAGGCCCAAGACAGCTCCTCTTTCTTGCAGGCCTGCTTGATCAACGCCTGCCCGATTTCCTGGATCTCTTTGCCCACGGTTTGAGCAAGGATCATGGGCGTCAAGTCATTCTGGGTCCAGTGCGTACCATCGAAGTAGATAAAGCCACCTAACTCAGGGACGAACTTCAGGTTATGCCCGTGCATCTGCACGAACCGTTCAGCGTTGGCCGAATCGTTGAGCTCGTTTTCAAAGATGGCTGTACGTGGCATGACCTTGACGACTTCCGGCTGCTGATCATCGTCCTGAACGGCTTCGGCTTCGGCTTCGGCTTCGGCTTCGGCTTCGGCTTCGGCTTCGGCTTCGGCTTCGGCTTCGGCTTCGGCCTCAGCCACAGGCTCAACTAGGGTGAATGCCGCCACCAGTTCGGTCAGAGGCAAGGGGTTGTCGCCATGCAGGTATTCGTCGATGTCCTTGACGCTATCCGGCAGCTTTACTTGGGTCAGCTGAGACCGAGTTGGGCCACCTTTGAGCGGTACTTGTCGCCCGCGTCATCAGTGTCGAAGAAGGTGACAACATCACGGTCAGCCAGCTCACGCTTCAACCACTCCAACTGGGTCTGTGACAGCGTGCCAATGGTAGCCAGCACAGGGCCCGGCCAACCGGCATCTACCAGTGACAGGCGGTCATTCTCTCCCTCTACCAGGGCGACAGGACCTGGAGCATTCAGACACTCTTCCCCGTAGAACTGCACCCCGTTAAGCCAACAGGCGCTCGGCAGTTGGTACTGGTGCTGCTTGTTCGGGTCCTTGAAGGTGAAGCGGCTGACTTGTCCGTTGCGGTCGAAGTGCGGGAACACATAGACACCGCTCGGGAAGAAGTCACGAAGCAGATCTGGTGCATCCTTGCGAAGCTTGACCAGACCGGAGGCCAGTCGCTCCTCTTGGCTGAACCCTGCATCCTTCAGAACCTTGTTCAGGCCACCGGAGAAGCCGATATCCAACCCCACCAACACCTCCTCAGAGTGGCCACGCAGTTCCATCAGTTCGTCCACATCCAGGCGAGCCTGATAGTGGCGAGCCGCGAGAGTGAAGAGTTCTTGCAGGCGAACGGGTGGGGCCGTGTAGACGGGCAGCTCCAGCTTCACCACCTTGCGGACGGTCGGGGTGACGGCCAGCTCTCCCAGCAGGAGCAGACGAGCAGCATCAGACGCCTTGTCGGCTTGACCGCACTTGACGATCAGATCGAACACGTCGCCTCTTTCCTCGCAACTGAAGCAGTGGAAGCTATCGTCGCTAGGGTAGAGGGTGAAGCAGTCGTTATGGCCGCACAGTGGGCAACTGGCATCATCTAGTCGGTAGGTGTTGGAGCCGACTTTCTTGACGTCTTGCCCGGTCAGGGCCGAGGCGACATCCATAATAGGGAACTGCTCTTTGACAGCAGCAAAGTCGATATTCAGAGAGTGGCCTGCATCGGCCAGGGCAAATTCAAGGTCAACTTGTTGTGTTTGAGACATGGAGTCTCTCCTTCGATGACCGTAGCTGGAACTAAAATCAGGTTGAGTGCGTTCCAAGCGGCGGTAATCAGGTCGGGTAATTGGCGCCCCCCGAGGGCTTATGGCGTGAGCCAAGGTGCGATGTGCGGGGGCGTCTGCCCGCCGACAACCCCGACTATACGGATCGGCAGAAGCAATACAACCCCTCTTTTTTCCTCCCCAAGGTCCCATTTCGCGTTTTCGTTGTGAACAACGCAAAAACGGCTATTCATGAAATATTCTAATGATTGACAACAGGTGATGTAGTGACATTCCTTGCTAAGTTGATAGCTGGCCTCCGCCCCCGCCAAATAGGTGGGATATGAGGTCTGCCGAACTGCTGAAATTTTGGCAGATTTAAGAACTTTTTCTACGAAGTCTCATACAGAAAAAGTTCTATAAAATGCTGAAATTTCGGCAGATTGAGCACCCTAATTGGCCCTTTTGCCCTTGTTGGTGGGCCAAACGGGAAAATCAAAAACGGCAGATTTACGCAGCCTGCTCCGAGGCCACGACTGGAGGCCAGATGCTGTGATAGGATCACGCTATTTCGAGCGTCCCACGGGGTTTCCATGACAACCAATATCTCCTCCCTTGCCAATCTCATCTGGTCGGTGGCTGACCTCCTGCGAGGTGATTTCAAACAGTCCCAGTATGGCCGCATCATCCTGCCCTTCACTGTCCTGCGTCGTCTTGAGTGCGTGCTGGCCCCGACCCGTGACAAGGTGCTGGCCACCGCCGAGAGCACCAAGGCCATGCCCGAGCTGGCCCGCCATAAGCTGCTGCTCAATGCCGCCGGGCAGAGCTTCTACAACACCGCCAAGCTCACCTTGGATAACCTTGGCGAGAAGCAGATTGGCGACAACCTGGATGCCTATGTGCGGGGCTTTTCCCGTGAGGCATTCGAGGTGTTCGAGCACTTCAACTTTGCCGCCAGCATCGATCTGCTGGAAGATGCCGACCTGCTCTACAAGGTGGTTCGCAACTTCGCCAACGTCGATCTCTCCCCCGAAACCGTCGACAACTACCACATGGGTCTGGTGTTCGAGGAGCTGATCCGCAAGTTTGCCGAGAGCTCCAACGAGACCGCCGGTGAGCACTTCACCCCCCGTGACATCGTCCGCCTGACCACCTCCCTGGTGTTTGCCGCCGATGACGAGGCCCTGACCACCGCAGGCGTGGTGCGGACCATCTATGACCCCACCGCGGGCACTGGCGGCTTCCTCTCCTGCGGCATGGAGTACCTGCACGAGCTGAACCCGGCGGCCCGTCTGGCCACCTTCGGGCAGGAGCTCAACCCCGAGTCATTCGCCATCTGTAAGGCCGACATGCTGATCAAGGGGCAGGACATCAGCAACATCAAGCTGGGCAATACCCTCTCCGACGACCAGTTGCCGCTGGAGAAGTTCGACTACTGCCTCTCCAACCCGCCATTCGGGGTGGACTGGAAGAAGGTCGAGAAGCAAGTGCGGGACGAACACCTGCTAAAGGGCCACAGCGGCCGCTTCGGGGCAGGTCTGCCCCGTGTCTCTGACGGCTCACTCTTGTTCCTGCAACATCTGATCGCCAAGATGAAGCCGGAGGGTGCCCGGATCGGCATCATCCTCAACGGCTCCCCGCTCTTTACCGGTGGAGCGGGCAGCGGCGAGAGCGAGATCCGCCGCTACATTCTGGAACACGACCTGCTCGATACCCTGGTGGCCCTGCCCACCGACATGTTCTACAACACCGGCATCGCCACCTATATCTGGGTGCTGTCGAACCACAAACCGGCCGAGCGTAAGGGCAAGGTGCTGCTGATCAACGCCAGCGACATGCACAGCCCCATGCGAAAATCCTTGGGCTCCAAGCGTAAGCAATTGAGCGACGAGGCCATTGAGCAAATCGTCCGCCTCGCCAGCCGTTATGAAGAAGGGCCCATCGCCAAGATCTTCCCCACCACCGCCTTCGGTTATCGCCGTATCACGGTGGAGCGGCCGCTGAAACTTGCATTCTACCCACAGGATGCCGAGCGCCTTGCCAGCCTCACCGCCGACAAGGGCTGGGCAAAGCTCGATGGCACTTTGCAGTCCGCCATCCTGACTGCCTTGGGTCAGTTCGCTGAGGCCAAGTTGCTCTCTCGCGACAAGTTTAAAAAGCAGCTGACCAAGCTGCTGGGTGAGGTCAAGCTGCCAGCCCCGGCCTTTAAGCTGTTGGTGAGCCATCTGGGTGAGCAGGACGACGCCGCCGAAGTGTGTAAAACCAAGGGCGAGCAGGAGGCTAATGCGGATCTGCGGGATAACGAAAATGTGCCGCTGGGGGAAGACATTCATGAATATCTGAAGCGTGAGGTGCTGCCCCATGTGCCGGATGCCTGGATAGACACCAGTAAAACCGACCCGCTCGATGGCCAGGTGGGTATCGTTGGCTACGAGATCCCCAGGGCTGACGCATCAGTGTTTATACTTTGAACAACCCCATACATTCGAACAAATATTGTTCATTCAGACAGCAGAGCCTGCGCTTGTTGGCCATGCTTAGATTACGTGATTTGTTTTGCTTCAGCATGTTCAGTATCCACTGC